>NZ_SCTN01000600.1 GCF_004297345.1 Aquabacterium sp.
GTTGATGTATGGTACTTATTGTATGAATCTTGAGCTGTTAACTCCTTATATTGTGTGCCATAGGCATTCTCAACGAAAACCTCACAAAGTCCATACCACTTATATTGATTCGCTGGACTACTATTCATCTGCGTAATCGCCCATGCTATTGCTTTGTCTACTTTAGCATTGGTGCTATAGACGATCTGCCCTACAATTGAACCATTCGGTGCATTGTTCACATTGCCTTTTGCGTCAGTGACGTTAAAGGTAACCGTGAGTGAACCTTGTGGGACAGGAGTTTCTGCATTTAACTTGGTAAAGTCTGTTGAACACGAATACACATTTTTTGCTGTGTGTGCTGTGACATCACCGCATATATCTACCCATCCATGACCCGGCCAGGTTGCCGTGAAATTTACATGAGCAATAGCAGGATCACCAGCGTGTGTAGGATATGCAGATGCTTTAAAGGTAAAGTTTTTACCAACAGCTACATTGAATCCTGTCTTAGTTACCCATTTACCTCCTGGTTTGATTGGCTGAGCAATATTTACACGCCCAATCTTGTTTCCCCCAGTTTCCGTAAACCAAACATTTCCATCTGATCCTGAGGTAATACCCCCAGGATAGCTATTACTTGTAGGAACGGAAAACTCGGTGATAACCCCACTGGGAGTTATTTCCCCAACTCTCCCTCCACTATGTTCCGTAAACCAAACATTTCCATCTGATCCTGAGGTAATACCCTCAGGATAGCTATTACTTGTCGGAACGGAAAACTCGGTGATAAGACCACTGGGAGTAATCCTTCCAATATTGCTTTCTTGTGCAAACCAGAGATTTCCATCTTTACCCAATGTTATACCAGCTGAGTAACTGCTATTTGTCGGAATAGAGAATTCTACAATAGATCCGCTCGGAGTGATTCTTCCAACTTTATTTCCTAAGCGTTCTATAAACCAAACGTTTCCGTCTGGTCCTGTTGTGATACCGTCTGTACCATTTGAACCGATTGGTAGAGGGAACTCAAGGATTACTCCATTTGGAGTGATTCGTCCAATGTGACTCCCGTTGTCCTCTGTGAACCATAGATTCCCATCTGATCCTGAAGTTATCATAGCAGGCTGACTGTTACTCGGAATATGAAATTCCGTCACAACTCCACCTGTTGTTATTTTATCAATTGATCTTCTATACCAATCAGTAAACCAAAGGTTCTGATCTGGTCCGCTGACAATGCCATTAGGCTTGCTAAAGCCAGTAGGTATAAAAAACTCCTTTATAGTTCCACTAGGAGTTACTTGCCCTATGCGATTCCCCGTCATCTCAGTAAACCAGATGTTTCCGTCAGGCCCTGCAGTGATATCTGCAGGAACGCTCTGTATAGTTGGTACAGGAAACTCGGTAATCGTAGGTGCTGTCGTTGCCTTCGCTTTCGGTGTGGTCTGTATTACCACAAACGAACCAAAAACGAGACCAAACAAGAAAACCACAACCATGAGCCAATTGACTCGTCGAAATGTTGAGTTCATACTCAAAGTCTTTTTCTCCGATCTTGTACTGTAAACGTGCCCAGATACGAATTATTCCTATCTGGAAAGGCTCGAAAGCCAATGGGTGGGAGTATAGCATAAGGCTAAACAAAAAACAAGTGTTATGGGATTAAATTAGTTGCTGAGTATCGGAGATATGCTCAGAGGAGTTCTTTTCCTGTTAAATATATGAAAGTCATTGTATACTAGTACTAATGGTACAGCGGCTAAAAAATATCTATCATCTATTTGTATCTATTCTCGCAAATGTGATCATGAAATTCCCCTCACGCAATTTGACAGTGATTGGGGTGACTGGTACAGATGGTAAAACTACCACAGTGAAT
>NZ_SCTN01000017.1 GCF_004297345.1 Aquabacterium sp.
TCTCAACCTGAGCGCCGGCTACCGGCTCAACGGTGGCGTGCTGCACAGCACCGTGGCCAGCAGCACGCAGTTCTCCTCGGGTGTGAGCAAGCGCTTTGGCGGCTTTGCCGTGGCCGTGAGCGGTGCCTATTCGACCCGGCATGAGTTGGTGCTGGGGCTTCAGCTTTTCGTGGCTTTGGGGCGGGATCCCCGGTCCGGCACATGGTTTGCCGATGCGCAGCCCTTGGCGGGAACAGGCGCGGCATCTGTGCAGGCCTTTGTCGATCGCAATATGAACGGCGTGCGCGATGCAGGCGAGGAGCCGGTGCCCAACGCAGGTTTCCTGATCGGATCAGGGGGGCGATATCCAGTCCGTACCGATGGCGATGGCAAGGCCTTCATCCACCGGCTGAGCCCCGGTCAGTACACCGACATCGCGCTGGACCCCTCCACGCTGGAGGATCCGCAGTGGAAGCCTGCGTTCAAGGGCATGCGCGTGCTGCCCAGGCCTGGCCTGGTTCAGGCCATCGATTTTCCTGTCGTCTACACGGCAGAAGTAGAGGGGACCGTCTTCCTGGTGGATGCGGCAGGCCACCGGCGCGGCATTGGCGATGCAAGGCTGGAGCTGGTCAACGATGACGGCGACGTGCTGGCCACGACACGCAGTTCACCTGACGGCTACTACCTGCTGCACCAGGTCATGCCAGGGCGGGCCACCTTGAGAATTGCGCCCGAGCAGGCTCGCAAGCTGCGGCTGAGCGGTGCCTTGTCTCGCGTGCTGGATGTGCCTCCAGATGGTGAGTTCCTGTCTGGCCAGGATTTTGAATTGAGCATCACGCCACGCTGAACCTGTTCTTGCTTGCCCCCGTTTTGCGGGGTGGGAAAGTCCTCTCGGATTGACAAGTCCCATCTGAAAGAATATGCGGGACATCAAACATGCTGTAGTTGCCATGGATTTCTCCACACTTCTCGTTTTCAAATTTCCTTACGCGCTGGCCTTCTGGGGTGTGCTGGCATGGGTCTACACCATGGAGAGCATCGAGCACAAGCGCAAGTCTGCCCGCATGGCTGCTCACAGTGGCGATGATCGATATTCAGGCTTGGTGATCGCGGTAGGGGCCAGTGTGCTGCAGGTGCTCGCCTTCATGCTGGCAACCCAGACCCAGTGGGCCGTGCCTGCCGATGTGCAAGCCCCCATGCTGTATGCCGGTGTGGCCACGATCGCTGCGGGCATGCTGTTGCGCATGTACTGCTGGCGCGTTCTGGGCAATTTCTTCACCCCGACGGTGACCATTGCCAGTGACCACAAAGTGGTAGATCAAGGGCCTTATCGTTTTGTGCGTCACCCGTCTTATCTGGGGGCGCTGATGACCTTGGCCGGCGTTGGCCTGGCCTTGCATAACTGGATGGCACTGTGCGTGTTGATGGTCGGTTCGTTTGGCATCTATGTCTACCGCATCGAAGTGGAAGAGCAGGCCCTGGAGCGTGCGCTGGGTGATACCTATGCGCAGTTCAAGAAGAGCCGCAAGCGCCTGATCCCCTTTGTCTATTGACGGCGGCAACAAGGCGAATAAAAAAGGCCACCGATCTGGTGGCCTTTTTCGTTGCTACTTCTTCTTGTTGATGTAGTCCATCACAGCCTTGCTGATGTCGTACTGCGCGATCTTCACCGATTGCCCGATGGCTGGCATGGCCAGGGTGTGTACGCCATCCTGGGCCCAAGTGAAGAAGCGCCAATGGCTGCTTTGAACCGAATCAGGGAAGCGGAAGAGCGCAACGCTGGGCACCTTGTCTTCGGTGATGGCCTCTACAGTCACGGTGATGCCGCCCATGTGCATCGTGTCGCCAACCTTGAAGGGTTGCAGTCGGACATCTCTTGCAATGGAGCCTCGGTAGCCCGTTAGCACGGTCAGGCGCAGTGATTGTTCATCCACGCGTGTCAGGGTCATGGCCTGGTTGTTCGGCCCCAAGGTGCGCATGGTTGCGGGGTTGATGCGTCCTTTGTACTGGCGGGTCAGCGGATAGTAATAAACAGCCTCGCCAGCCGGGGGATTGATGAGCACGAAATCTTCTGGGTGCGCCGTGGCCGCATCTGGCAAAGCCAGCGGCGCCAGATCCTCACCGGCCTGATTCAGGGCTTTCATCATGGCCGACGAGGCCACTTTGCCGATGGGGAAAACGACAAGATGAACAAATCCAATCAGATATACAAACCATTTTGCGAAGCCAATCATGCCGCCTTTTAATTGGGCGCGATGCTGCCATGTCTGCAATATGACGATGGCCAGCATGCCGCTCGCACCAATATCTGAATTGACGGTGAGGCGGTCAAATGGGTAGCCAGCACACGCAGGTATAAGAGAAATAATGGCGCCAGCCGCATAGAATCGACCCAGTGCACTGCTGAAACCGCCAAGGCGATATATGGCGTAAACCAACAAAATCAGCAAACTGACGGCCGATCCTGCGTAGATATATTGGGTTATGCGATCGAGTTGCTCGAACATCATGGAAGAAATACCCAACCACTGGGCTGCCATCAGCACGGGCAGGCGCAATACCAGCAGGCCGGTGAATCGGGCAGGGTTGGATGTAGGGTCTACATAACCGGGGGAGCCAAAGCTGCCGTAGCCCAGATGGCCATGCGTGGCTTTCCAGATCAGTACCAGCAGCACGAAGGGCGTCAAGGCCTTGATGCGGGCTCGCACAGGGCGATCGCCTTCCAGGAAGAGGCTGTAGGCCAACAGATAGCCCATGGTCTGGAT
>NZ_SCTN01000171.1 GCF_004297345.1 Aquabacterium sp.
GGTGGCAGCATCCCTCAGCCACGCGCAGCACGTTCAGCTGCCTGATCGCACTGCCCGGCCGGCAACCAACACCCGAGCCATGCGCACCGCCTGCGCGAAACTGGCCTCATCCGCCCTGCCCGTGCCGGCCAGATCAAATGCCGTCCCGTGGTCCGGGCTGGTTCGCACGAAGGGCAGGCCCAACGTGACATTCACCCCTTGATCCAGCCCCATGTACTTGACGGGGATGAGGCCCTGATCGTGGTACATCGCGATCACCACATCGAACTCGCCCGGGTGATCTGGCGCGTGGCGGGCCCGCATGAAAACGGTATCAGGCGCATAGGGCCCGCTGGCGTCAATCCCATCGGCCTGGGCGGCCTGGATCGCGGGGCCGATGATGGTCAGCTCCTCGTCGCCGAACAGCCCCCCCTCGCCTGCGTGCGGATTGAGCCCGGCCACCGCGATGCGCGGCCTGGGCATGCCCCAGAGTTGCGCGCTCTGATGCGTGATCCGAATGGTCTCCAGCACGCCAGCCTGTGTGACCTGCTCGATGGCCTGACGCAAAGCCACGTGAATGGTGACCAGCACGGTCTTGAGCGCATCGTTGGCCAGCATCATGCGCACGGGTGCGGGCGCCCGACCGGGAGGGCTGCCTTCTGCCTGCAGCAACTCGGTGTGGCCTGGATAGGGCTCGCCAGCCAGCGCCAGGGCCTCCTTGTGCAATGGGGCCGTGACGATGCCCGCCACCAGCCCTTCCTGGGCCAAGCGCACAGCCTCGCGGATACAGGCTGCCGCAGCCCGCCCGGCGCGCACATCGACCTGCCCCACAGGCGCATCTAGCAAATCTACCGGCAGCCCAGGCGGCACCCACACGCCCATTTGCCCGGGCGTCAAGGTCGCCTGCTGCGCGACCGAACTCAAGGTCACGACCTCCCATTGGGTTGCCAGGCCCAGCCAGCCCAAGGCGCGCCGCATGATATTTGGGCACCCCACCACCATCGCGCCGCCCTCAGCATGGCGCCACCACTTGGCGATGATTTCCGGCCCTATGCCACAGGCATCTCCCATCGTGAGCGCCAGCACACCGGTATTCGACTCAGGAAAAGACGTTTGCGCCACAGTGGCACCCTTTCAAATGGGTGGAAAGTTGACCCGACAGGCCAGATTGTCACCTTGGACAGCAAGGTTGGACGAGGTCTGCCCCCTCGATTGCTACACTCTCGCCCATGACTTGGTTAGAAGAGATCCGCTGGGACGAAAACGGGCTGGTGCCGGTGATCGCCCAGGAAGACACGACGGGTGACGTGCTGATGTTCGCCTGGATGAACCGCGAGGCCCTGGCTTTGACCGCCGAAAAGGGCGAGGCGGTGTACTGGAGTCGCTCCCGCAAAAAACTGTGGCACAAGGGCGAGGAGTCCGGCCACATCCAGAAGGTGCACGCCATCCGCATGGATTGCGACAACGACGTCGTGCTGCTGCGCATCACGCAACTGGGCCACCAGCCTGGCATCGCCTGCCACACAGGGCGTCACAGCTGCTTCTTCCAGAAATACGACAATGGTCAGTGGGTCTCCGTAGACCCTGTGATCAAAGACCCTGCCAGCATCTACAACAAATGAGCGCCACGCCCTCCGCACCAGCCACGCCTCTGGACGTCCTGACCCGTCTGGCCGAAGTGATCGAATCCCGCAAGGGCGGCGATCCAGACAAGAGCTACGTGGCACGCCTGTTTCACAAAGGCACCGACACGGTCTTGAAAAAGGTCGGAGAGGAAGCAACTGAGGCGGTGATGGCCGGCAAGGACATGGCTTGCGAGGCCTCCGAGGCCAACCGCAAGGCTCTCGTTGGTGAATTTGCCGACCTGTGGTTTCACAGCATGGTCGCCATGGCGCACCTGGGCCTGCACCCGCACGAGGTGATCGGCGAGCTGGCGCGCCGTGAAGGCCTGTCGGGGCTGGAAGAATTCGCCGCGCGCGGCAAGGTCAAAACAAGTGAAGGCGGCGCATCCTGATCAAAATGCGCATGTGCTTATGCGAGGCTGACTCGCCGGCACACATCAGAATGACGAGTTTGTTTTCAAGTCGATAGGCTTTTTGGAGAAGATCATGGGTTCATTCAGCATCTGGCACTGGCTCATCGTGCTGCTCATCGTGGTGATGGTGTTTGGCACCAAGAAGCTCAAGAACGTGGGTACCGATCTGGGCGCCGCCGTCAAGGGTTTCAAGGACGGCATGAAGGACGGCACGACCTCGGCTGACGCCGCAGCAGCCCCTCAACAGGTCACCAATGCCGCTCGCAACGACGCCAACACCGTTGACGTTGATGCCAAGAGCAAAACCTGATCGGTCAATCTGCCCTTACCGTGCTGCCGTGAGGCGGTGCGTCATCCATGATTGATTTCGGTATCGACAAACTGGCGATCATCGGCGCTGTCGCCCTGATTGTCATCGGCCCTGAGCGATTGCCCAAAGTGGCGCGCACGGTGGGGGTGCTGCTGGGCAAGGCTCAGCGCTATGTGTCGCAGGTTCAAAGCGAGGTCAACCGGTCGATCGAGCTCGAAGAGCTCAAGAAGATGAAGACCGGGATCGAAGAGGCCGCGCGGGATGTTGGCCAGTCTGTTGAGGACCGCATCAACGAGGCCCGCAACGAGATCTACACCGATCCTCAGGCCGATAGCTACGTCAACCACGAACCCGCGCCCTACTACGCCTACGGCCCACCCGTGCGCAAAAACTGGCGCCTCAAGCGTGGTGCCACGCCGCTTTGGTACAAACAACACACGGGGGTGCGCCGGCATGTGCAGTCAGGCGCGGCTCGCGTAGCGCGCTTTCGCCCCGGCCCCCGCTAAACAGGTTATCGAGTGAGCGATTCCAACAAACCCGACGAGCTCGACGGCAGCGAGCAGCCATTCGTCTCGCACCTGATCGAACTGCGTGACCGCCTGATCCGGGCCGTGATCGCGGTCGGCGTGTGCTTTGTCGTGCTGGCCATTTACCCCTCGCCATCCACCTTGTACGACTGGCTGGCCATGCCCCTGGTTCAGCATCTGCCCAAGGGCGCCACGCTGATCGCCACCAATCCGATCTCGCCCTTCATGGTGCCGATCAAGGTGACCATGCTGGCGGCCTTCATGCTGGCCTTGCCCGTGGTGCTCTACCAGATCTGGGCCTTTGTGGCACCGGGCCTGTACGCCCACGAAAAACGCCTGGTACTGCCGCTGATCGTCTCCAGCACCCTGCTCTTCTTCGCTGGCGTGGCCTTTTGCTACTTCTTCGTGTTCGGCAAGGTCTTTACCTTCATCCAGAGCTTTGCGCCAAAAAGCATCACGGCGGCACCTGATATCGAGGCGTATCTGAGCTTCGTGCTCAATATGTTCCTGGCTTTTGGTGCGGCGTTCGAGGTGCCTGTGGTGCTGGTCATCCTGGCGCGCATGGGCATCGTCTCGGTCGACAAGTTCAAGGAATTCCGCAGCTACTTCATCGTGATTGCTTTCGTGATCGCAGCGGTGATCACGCCACCGGACGTGGTCTCGCAGTTGTCGCTGGCGATTCCGATGTGCCTGCTCTATGAAGTGGGCATCTGGGCGGCGCAGTTGTTCGTCAAACACACGCGTGCGCCGGACAGCGAAGACGCTGCCGCGTCTTCCTGATCTGCTGGATTTGTCAGGACGGTCTTACTGATCGTCCTGATTGCGCTGTTGCTGCACCGGCATTCTGGGGCGCTTGGCCACCACGACATTGAGTGTGAGCAACTCCCCACCACGCTGCACCTTCACCACGGCAGGTGCACCGGGCTTGAGGGCCGCGACCGTCGCCAGCAGCTGCGCGGTGTTGGCCACCTTGGCGCCCCCCACCATCACAACGACATCACCCGGACGCAAACCACCTTGCGCAGCCGGCCCGTTGTGCAGCACGCCCGTGATCAAAACGCCGTCCTTGATCGGCAGATTGAAGGTCTCCGCCATCTCAGGCGTGAGGTCCCGTGGTTCGACACCGATCCACCCACGCGTGACCTGCCCCTCCTTGATCAGGCTGTCCATCACCTGACGGGCGGTAGACACCGGAATCGCAAAGCCGATACCGAGGCTGCCACCCGAGCGGGAATAGATCGCGCTGTTGATCCCCACCAGATTGCCGTTGGTATCGACCAGCGCGCCGCCCGAATTGCCCGGGTTGATGGCGGCATCGGTCTGGATGAAGTTCTCGAACGTGTTGATGCCCAGTTGATTGCGGCCCAGTGCACTAACGATGCCGGCCGTCACGGTCTGCCCGACGCCAAAGGGGTTGCCGATGGCCAGCACGGCATCACCCACCTGGATGGCATCCGAGTCACCAAAGGTGATGGAAGGCAAGCGATCCAGATCCACCTTGAGCACGGCCAGATCGGTATCCGGATCGGTGCCGATCACCTTGGCGGATGCCTTGCGGCCGTCGGTGAGCATCACCTCGATGTCATCCATGCGATCAACCACGTGGTTGTTGGTTAGCACATAGCCTTCGGGTGACACGATCACGCCAGAGCCTACGCCGGACTGAGGCTGGCCCTCCTGATCGCCAAAGAAGTAGCGGAACCAGGGATCGTTGCGACGAGGATTGCGTGCAGCAGAGTTGCTGGTTACCACGCTGACGACTGTGGGGGCGGCACGCTGGGCAGCCTCTCGAAAGCCCTGCGTCGGCACGCTCTGGA
>NZ_SCTN01000172.1 GCF_004297345.1 Aquabacterium sp.
GCCGATTTGGGGCGCGGCTCAAGGGAAGGGGTGATTGAGCACCTGAACCGGCACGCGGGGCGACACGGCGCACATCAGCTCGTAGCCGATCGTGCCGCAGTGATGGGCCACTTCGTCAATGGACAGTTGTGCCGCATCGGGGCCATGGTGCGGCGCGATGCCCCACAGGGTGACGGGGCTGCCGATCTGGGCTGCGTGCAAATGGGTGATGTCGATGCACATCATGTCCATGGACACGCGGCCGACCAGTGAGGCGCGGTGGCCATCTACCAGCACGGGGGTGCCATCGGGCGCGTGGCGCGGGTAGCCGTCGGCGTAACCGCAGGCGACCACGCCGATGCGCATCGGGCCCTGGGCCGTGAAGCGGCTGCCGTAGCCCACCGTGTCGCCGGCCTCCAGGTATTGAATGCCGATGATCTGCGACTGCAGGGTCATGGCTGGCTTGAGTTGCCAGTGGCTGGCATCGTGCTCGGGGTAATCGGGCGAGGCGCCGTAAAGCATCACGCCGGGGCGGACCCAATCACCCCGCACGGCCGGGTCGCTGGCGTGGCGCAGGGTGGCGGCGCTGTTGCACAGGCTGCGCTCGCCGCTGAGGTCACTTGCGTATTGTTGAAAAACCGCAAATTGATGGGCGATGCCGCGTGGGCTGTCAGCATCTGAAAAGTGCGTCATCAGCGAGACCTCGTCCACCTGAGACAAGGCGCCCAGGCGGGCCCAGGCCGCGCGGAAGGCGTGCGGCTTGAAGCCCAGACGGTTCATGCCCGTGTTCATCTTGAGGAAGACGCGGTGTGGCCATTCCGTCTTGTGGGCGGCGAGCCAGTCGATCTGCTCATCGCAGTGGACGACATGCCACAGGCCCAGGCGGGAGCACCATTCCAGATCTCGCGCATCGAACACGCCTTCCAGCAGCAGGATGGGGCCGCGCCAGTCGAGCTCACGCAGCTTTTGCGCTTCGGCGATGTCCAGCAGGGCGAAGCCGTCCGCAGCCCGCAGGCCTTCAAAAACGCGTTTCAAACCGTGGCCATAACCGTTGGCTTTCACGACGGCCCAGACGTTGGCGTCAGGGGCGCATTCGCGGGCGCGCTGGAGGTTGTGGTGCAGGGCGTCGATGTGGATCAGGGCTTCAAGCGGGCGGGGCATAGGCGTGATTTTGCCAGGGTCGCCAAGTCGGGCTTGCCTGGCCCCTGTTTGCGTGCCCGCCAGACAGGAATAACGGGATGCATCCGGTTACGGATGGGGCGCCGTGCTATAACCGGCGGCCTTTGATGTGATCAGTGACTTTGGCGCGGACACATGCCACCAGGCAGGACTTGGACCATTCCGATATGAATTTTCCCGACGCTCGCGCATGAAAAAAGGCTTTTTCACGATCATGGCGGCGCAGTTTTTCAGCTCGCTGGCCGACAACGCCTTGCTGGTTGCTGCTGTTGAACTGCTGAAACTCAGTCACGCGCCTGCGTGGCAGATGCCGTTTCTGGCGCCCATGTTCGCGCTCTTCTATGTGTTGCTGGCCCCGTTCGTCGGGGCGTTTGCAGATGCGCTGCCCAAAGGGCGCGTGATGTTCTTCGCCAATGCCATCAAGGTGGTGGGCTGCCTGTTGATGCTCTTTGGTCTCCACCCGCTGCTGGCGTACGCCGTGGTGGGTTTTGGCGCAGCAACCTACTCCCCCGCCAAATACGGCATCCTGACGGAGCTCTTACCACCTTCTCAGCTGGTGAAGGCCAATGGCTGGATTGAAGGCCTGACCGTCGGTTCCATCATCATGGGTGTCTTGTTGGGAGGCCAGTTGGTGGGCGTCAAGCTGTCATCCGTGTTGTTGAGCTTTGACTTTCCCTTCATCGACACCAGTGTGGATCAGCCTTGGGAAGCGGCCGTGGCTTCAATGATCGTGCTGTATGCGATCGCCGCCTTGTTCAATCTGCGTATCCCCCGTACCGATGCCGTGTTGCAACCGATGGGTGGCAACTTTGGTGTCCTGGTCCGTGATTTCTGGTTGTGCAATATGCGCCTGTGGCGCGACAAGCTGGGGCAGATCTCTCTGGCCAGCACCACCCTGGTCTGGGGGGTGTCGGGCAATATGCGT
>NZ_SCTN01000173.1 GCF_004297345.1 Aquabacterium sp.
CTTGCACGTCATTGGCCACGATGGAGGTGTCGGCCCATTCGCCATCCCCCACCTTGAAGTCCAGACGCTTGAGCGTGAACGCACCGGTAGCCGTGCTCAGGCCACCGGCCTGGCTCAACTGCAGGGGCACGACCAGATCACGGGCATTGCCCTTGATGGCCAGCTTGCCGGCCACTTCAAAGCGCCCTGCTCCCAAAGCCTTGATGGCCGTGGACTGGAAGGTGGCCTTGGGGAACTTGACCGTGTTGAACCAGTCTGGCTTGACCAGTTCGGCATTGGCATCGGCGTTCACGGCCACGCTGCCCAGGTCCACCGTGAAGGCGATCTTGCTGGTTTGCGGCGATTTGGGATCGAAAGCCGATTGGGCCGAGAAGCTCTTGAACTTGCCGTCCAGCGGCACGCCCAATTGCTTGGCCACAAAGCTGACTTCGCTTTGAGCCTGCACCAGGGCCTGTTCGGCGGCCAAGGCGGGCTGGGTGACGGCCACGCCAGCCAGGGCCAGCGCGCTCAAGAGAAACACGGAACGCGGTTGATTCAACAAAGCAGACATGAGGAGTCCTTTCGTTTCAACGGCCGGGACGCATGCGGTCCAACAGGCCATCCTTGTCAATGAACTGGTGCTTGAGGGCGGCAGCCACGTGCAAACCAACCAGCCCGATCAGGCCAAACGCCGCCGCGCCATGCGCTTCAATCAGCACCTCGGCCAACTCCTTGTTGGGCGCGACCAGATCGGGCAAAGGCAGCACGCCAAACCACACGATGGGGTAGCCCTTGGCCGAGCTGTAGGCCCAACCCAGCAGCGGCACGGCAAAGAACAGCAGGTACATCAGGTGATGCACGCCGTGATAGGCAACACGCTGCCATCCGGGCATGGCCTGCTCGATGCTGCTCGGCAAGGTTGGCGGACGGTGGGTAATGCGCCACACCAGACGCAGTACCGACAGGAAAAGAATGCCGACCCCCGCCCACTTGTGCCAGTTGATCAGCTTGATCTTGCTGGGGCTCAAGGGCAGGTCGTCCACGGTCACGCCCACCACGAAGGCGGTGAGGATGGCGATGGCCAGCACCCAGTGCAAGACGATGGCCACCGTGCCATATCGTTGAATGGTTGGGTTTTGTCCGGTTTTCATGGGCTTGGGCTCCTGCTGCATTGCGCAATAGTGAAATGGTGGCTGAACTGTGCCCGAAGGTGGATGAAGCTGCTTGATGCATCAATTCAAAAAATTCGAACGAACACCCCGACGTCATGCCAAGCCATGGGTTGAATCACGACAAAACCCTCAAGGTCTGACGGCAACACGCCGAAAGGCCCCTTGATGCCGTGACACAAACATGTACGCACCCCTCATCTCCCGCCTCAACGACCTGCTGTTGACCACAGACCGCAAACAGCGCCTGCGCATCACGCGCTCGCTGATGGCGGCCAATGTGTTCATCGCTTGCTGCTTCCTGCAGATCTACGCTTGGTGGGTGGGGTACATGGAAGCGGAAGACGTCAAACGGCTGTGTAGCGTCATCCTGGTCAACATCGTGGTCTGGTACCTGGTGCTGCGCACAGGCCTGAACATGCGCTTTGAAGACCCCGCCATGACGCTGCCGCAGATCCTGTCGGCGCTGACCATCATCGTGGGCGCGTTCTCGGTCACCGGGCCCGTGCACGGTTCGACCATGATGCTGCTGGCCCTCGTGCTGGTGTTCGGCATCTTCAACATGAAGCAAAAAGGCGCCATCGTCGCGGGCAGCTACACCGTGGTGCTGATGGGCATCGCCATCCTGATCAAGATCCGCACGGACCCGGTCAACTACCCTTTCAAGCTGGAAATCGCGCACTTTGTGCTGACCGCCGCCATCGTGCCGACCATTTCCGGGCTGGCAGCACAGCTGAGCAGCCTGCGCTCCAAGTTACAGGCGCAAAAGGACGAGTTGGCCAATGCCCTGGTGCGCATCCAGGTGCTGGCCACGCGTGACGAGCTCACAGGCCTGTTCAACCGCCGCCACATGATCGAAGTGCTGGGGCAGCATCGCAAGCGCCTGGAGCGATCCGGCCACCACCGCTTCTGCCTGGCCCTGCTGGACATCGACCACTTCAAGCGCATCAACGACACCTACGGCCACGCGGTCGGCGACGAGGTACTGCGCAATTTCTCGAAAGTCGTGCAAAGCGGCCTGCGTGACACCGATGTGCTGGCCCGCTGGGGCGGCGAAGAGTTCCTGGTACTGCTCAATGACACCTCTCCCGAGCTGGCCAATGTGGGCCTGGAACGCGCGCGCATGCTGTTGGCTGACGCGACCCTGGTGCCCTCCCTGCCCGATCTGAAGCCGACGTTTTCGGCTGGCCTGACTGCCTACAACATGGCGGAAGCCCTGGATATCTGCATTGAACGTGCAGACAGGGCGCTGTATAAGGCCAAGGATGGAGGGAGAAATTGCACGGTCATCAGAATGAGCGCGATATCCGGCGAGGTCACGGACAAAACAGCCTCGCCCAGTTCACAAGAGTCAGGCGCCCTACAAAAATGAGCAAACTCGGCGACCTCATTTTTGGCCAGGATCCCAAGTTGCGCGCACGCGTCACGATGACGCTGCTGGCCGTGTATGGCTACGCTGCCAGCACGGCCATCCTGCTGTATCTGGTCGCCGCCGATTTGGTGGCCGCACGCGCCGCCATCCCTTTGGTGATCTTCATGTGGACGGGTGTGCCTGCCTTCTATCTGCTGGTGCGCACCGGCCTGTCCACCCGCTTGGGCAGCCCCGGCATGGACCTGCCTCAATGCATGTTCGCCATGGCATCCATCCTGATGGCCTATGTGATCGTGGGGCCCATGCGCAATGCCGTCCTGGTGCTGATCGCCTTGGTGATGGTCTTCAGCATGATCACCTTGACGCCCAGGCAAGTGCGCATCCTGGGTGTGAGCACGCTGTCGTGCCTGGCGCTGGCCATGGCCTGGTTGATCTTCCATGAGCCCGAACGTGTGGACGTGCGCATTGAGATCATCAAGTTCGTGCTGGCGGGCAGCACTTTGCCCGTGCTGTCAGCCGTGGCCACACATGTGGCCATATTGCGCACCCGCTTGATGGCACAAAAGCAGGAGTTGCGACATGCGCTGTCCATGCTGCATGAAGTGGCCACGCGCGATGAACTCACGGGCCTGCACAACCGCCGCCACATGATGCAGTTGATGGAACAGCAAGTGAAGCGCCAGCAACGCAGCGGTGAAGGTTTCTGCCTGGCCCTGATCGATCTGGATCACTTCAAGCAGGTCAACGATCACTTTGGCCACCAGGCGGGCGACATGGTGCTGCGCGCTTTTGCCGATGCAGTGGGCAAAGAGTTGCGCCAGACCGATGTGCTGGCCCGCTGGGGCGGCGAGGAATTCCTGCTGATGCTGACCGCACCCGACCCCGGTCTGCTTGGCGCACAAGCCTCGCTGGCGCGCTTTCAAGCGGCCTTGCAACAGGTGGTGGTAGGCAACGGCATCCGCGTCACCTTCTCGGCGGGCCTGACCGAACATCCGATGGGTGAGCCCCTGCACGAAACGCTGGAGCGCGCTGATCACGGTCTCTACGCGGCCAAAGCCAAGGGGCGCAACAGGGTTGAGCTGGTGTTGCCTGGGCAAGACCAAAGTCACACAAACAGCCCGCCGCTGGCCCAGGGCGATCAAGTGTGAGACAGTTGGGCCATTGAGCCGAGATCACGCACCACCGTCCGGCCGATGCAGTGACGATCCGGTGGTGTCCGATAGCTGCTGTTGCCATGTCCAGCTTTGCACCCGGTGCTCGACCTACCCTGCCTGACGGCATGCTGCCTTCACCTTCTCACAACGGCCACGCCGAGCTGTCTGGCGACCACCACTACCGCGCCATCTTTGAAGCCGCCGGAGTCGGCATCGCACGCCTGACACTGGATGGCCGCTTCGTTGAAGTCAACCAGCGCTTTGCCGAGATCACCGGGCGCAGCCGCGATGACCTCATCGGCCTGCACTTTCTGGACATCTCCCACCCGGACGAAGCCCCTGCCAACCTGGCCACGACGGAAGCCTTGCTCGCAGGGCAACAGGATCGCCTGGCGCGAGAGAAGCGCTACGTGCGCCCTGATGGCGAGATCGTGCACGTCATGCTCAATGTGGTGCTGCTCAAGGACGACGGCGGCAAGCCTGTGCAGATGGTGTCGGTGGTCGAGGACATCAGCGAACGCCTGCGCATGCAGGAAGCATTGGGCGCGGCCCGCACGGCCGAGCGCGCCAGCAAGGCCAAGACCGAGTTCCTCTCACGCATGAGCCATGAGCTGCGCACGCCGCTCAACGCCATGTTGGGCTTTGCGCAACTGCTGCGCGTGGACCCGCGCAGCCCGCTGAACGACACGCAACGCCAGAAGGTCGAGCACATCGAAAAGGCTGGTGCCCACCTGCTGGCCATGATGACCGATGTGCTGGATCTGTCTCGCATCGAAGCGGGCAGTCTGCCCATGTCGATCGAGACCTTGTCGGTCAACAGCGTGCTGGAAGAAGCCCTGGCGCTGATCAGCAACCAGGCGCGTACAGCAGGGCTGACACTGGCACACAACGCCCCGCAGGAAGGCTTGTTCGTCAAGGCCGATCGGGTGCGCTTGAGGCAGGTGCTGGTCAACCTGTTGTCCAACGCCATCAAGTACAACCGCCAGGGCGGCCAGGCCATGATCGAAGCCATGGCCTTGCAAGACCGTGTGCTCATCACGGTGCGGGACACCGGCCAGGGCATGACACCCGGGCAGATTGCGCACCTGTTCGAGCCCTTCAACCGCCTGGGCGCCGAGCGCACGACTGTAGAAGGCACAGGCATCGGCCTGGTCATCGTCAAGCGCCTGCTGGACCTGATGGATGGGCGCATCGAGGTCAGCAGCACGCCGGGCACGGGCACCAGCTTTCGGGTCTGGCTGCCGCTGGCTAGGCCCCTGGCGCTGGACGCGCAATGCGCCGATCAGGCCCAGCGTTCAGGCTTTGGTGGGCTCGATGAACTGGGCCTGCATAACCGCACGGTGCTGTATGCCGAGGACAACGTCATCAATGTGGAGTTGCTACGCCAGGTGATGCGCATGCGCCCGCAATGGCATCTGGAGGTGGCGCACAGCGGCCAGCAGGCGATCACGATGGCGCTGGCCCATCCGCCCGATCTGCTGCTGCTTGACATGCACCTGGGCGACATGAGCGGCCTGGATGTGTCAGATGCGCTGTCCACCCATGGGGCAACGGCCTGTATTCCGCGCGTGGCGCTGTCGGCCGACGCCATGCCCGATCAGATCAGCGAGGCCAAGGAACGGGGCTTTGTGGAGTACCTGACCAAGCCGCTGGACGTGGCGCGCTTTCTCAAGCTGCTGGACCGATGCGGTGGACCGCTGTCCGATTGAACTGATCAGATCGACAGATCAGTGAAGAAACGGCCGCCGTGGAAGACCAGCGGCGCCGCGCCCACACGGCGACGGCAATGCTGCACCTCACCCACGAAGATGACGTGATCACCTTCGTCGTACTGGCTGCGGTGGCGACACTCGAAGACGGCCACAGCACCATCGATGATGGGCGCCCCCGTCAGGCCGGGGCGCCAGGGCGTACCCTCAAACCGATCGATGCCCTTCTTGGCAAAGCGCTCGGCCAGTTGCCGTTGATCGGCGGCCAGCACATTGATGGCGTAATGCCCAGCCGACAAAAAGCCGGGCATCGATGTGGAATGCCGCGACAAGCTCCACAGCACCAAAGGCGGCGACAAGGACACCGAGTTGAAGGAGTTGGCTGTCAGCCCGACCAGATTGCCCTCGACATCACGTGCCGTGACGATCGTGACCCCGGTGGCAAATTGCCCCAAGGTGGCGCGGAAGTCGTCAGGCGTAAACGTCATTGCAAAGGGGCTTTCACTCGATGGTGGACAGTGTAGACGGGTAAACCCGATCGCGTCAGCCGAGGCGATACACCCATATCGGGCGTAAGCCATCCAAACTCAAGCGCACGTGCGGCTTCCAGGCCACACCATGCTCATCCACGGCCTCGAACTCCAGGCTCACGAGCCAGCAGCCAGACCTCATCTCGGCGCGGGCCTTGGCCATGGCGCGGGGCATGGTCTCGGGGCGCTGGAACAGATAGACCAGCTCGAAATCGGCCCAGCTCTGCGCCCACATGTCGCCCTGTCTGACCTTGGCCCAGGGGCAGCGCAGGGCCGCCACGATGCGCCACAACCAGCTCCACTCGATGCCTTCGATGCGCGCTTGCGGAAAGGCACGATGCAGCTCGACCAGGGCATCGCCCATGCCGCAACCGGCGTCCAGGATCCTGGGTTCCTGGCCCGATGCCGGCGGCTTCAAGACAACATGCGCCGACAGATCCTTCAGGGCACCACGCGGCGTGGGGAACACAGGTGCATCACGCCAGGCATGCACCGGGTAGGCCAGCAGCAGCAGAGCCAGTGGCGCCAGCCACAACCAGCCCGGCAAACCAGCGCCCTGCCCCAGCGCGATCACGCTCAGCGGGAAGCCGGCGGCCACGAACACGCGCCGCCAGGTGGTGCTGGCCACAAAGGGCAACCAGGTGGCACACACGCCCACCGCCGTGGGCAGCATCAGCGAGGCCCACAGAGGAGCCTGGGCGGCCCGCAAAGCCAGCGCCAAGGCCCAGGCCAGGGCCCAGGTCAGCAAGGCCGGCAGAGGCCATGTACGCATGCCTGGCCGGGCCGCTTACTCGGCCGCGCCGCCGCGCAGCTTGTCGATCAGGCCATTGAGCTCGTCAAGGCTGCCGAACTGGATGGTGATCTCGCCTTGCTCGCCGCGCTTGGTCTTGCGCTTGACGATGATCTCGACCTGCGCGGTCAGGATGTCAGAGAGCTCTTCTTCCAGGCGCACCACGTCACGCGACTTCTCGGACTTCACGCGCAGCAGCGGCGTCTGGCGGCCGGCCCCCTGCACCTTGGCCACGAGCTTTTCGGCTTCGCGCACATTGAGCTTCTTGGCCGCGATCTCGTGGGCGGTGGTGATCTGCACGGCCTTGTCCAGCGGCAACAGCGCGCGGGCATGGCCCATGTCGATGTCACCGGCCATCAGCATGCCCTGCACGGGCTCGGCCAGGTTCAGCAGGCGCAGCAGGTTGGAGGCGGCGCTGCGCGAGCGACCCACAGCCTGCGCGGCTTGCTCATGCGTGAGGCCGAACTCGCTGGTCAGGCGCTGCAGGCCTTGGGCTTCTTCCAGCGGGTTGAGGTCTTCACGCTGGATGTTCTCGATCAGGGCCATGGCGGCGGCGGCTTCGTCCGGCACCTCCTTGACCAGCACGGGCACTTCCGTCAGTCCGGCCAGCTTGGCCGCACGCGAGCGGCGTTCACCGGCGATGATTTCATAGCGCCCGCCACCGATCGGTCGCACCAGGATGGGCTGCATGATGCCCTGCGCCTTGATGCTCTCGGCCAGCTCGTACAGCGAGCCTTCGTCCATGCGCGTGCGCGGCTGGTACTTGCCAGCCTGCATGAGATCCAGGCGCAAGATGGAAGGCGCGCCATCGGGCGAAGCCTTGGGTTGATCGCTGACTTTGGGGCCGAGCAAGGCCTCCAGGCCCATGCCCAGGCCTTTGGATTTTTTCGTGACCATGGGCGGGATTGTCCGCTGTTTGAGCGTGTTTCTACAATGCAGGCTCACATCGACTGATTCAAAAGGGATCGAAGCAGACATGGCCCGCTTTCTGTTGTGCTGGGAATTCGGCGGTGGCCTGGGCCACGCCGGTCGCTTCAAACCCCTGGCGCAGGCGTTGATGCGCCGTGGCCATCAGGTCGATCTGATGCTGCGCGACATCGTGCACACGCGTGCCCTGCTGGGTGATCTGAACGCGCAAGGCGCCCGCATCCTGCAAGCACCTGTCTGGCTGCATCAAACCGTGGGTGTGCCCAATCCAGTGATCAGCCTGAGCGAAATCGTGATGGGTAATGGCTATCTCAAAGCCAGTTCTCTGGCCGGATTGGTAGAAGGCTGGCGAGGCGTGATGCAGATGGCACAAACCGATGTGGTCGTGGCCGATTACGCCCCGACGGCCACCATCGCGGCACGCACGCTGGGCATCCCCGTGGCCTCGGTCGGCATCGGCTTTTATGTGCCACCTGATGCCAGCCCTCTGCCACCGTTTCGCACCTGGGAGCCGATTCAAGCGGGCCGTGTCGAACACTACGATCAACAGGTGTTGGGCTCCGTCAACGAGGTACTGCGAACCCACCAGGCGCCAGAACTGGCCAAGCTGGCCGACATCTTCCGAGGCGACCTTCCCTTGCTGTGCACCTGGCCCGAACTGGATCACTATGGCCGTGGCACCCTGCCCGTTGGCCAGCACTATCTGGGCCCCACCTTCCTGCCCTCAGGAGGCGAAGCACCTCAATGGCCCGAGGGCGATGGCCCGGCCGTGTTCGCCTACATTCGCAGCACCCACCCCGATCACCTGGCCTTGCTGCAGGCGCTGGATCAACTGGGTTGTCGCACGCTGTGTTATGTGCCGGAAGTCGTTGCAGGCAAGCCCGAACCGTTGACATCGCCGCGCATTCGGTATGCCAAAAGCCCCGTGCATCTGGGGCAGGCGCTACCCCAATCGCAACTGGTGATCTGCCATGCGGGCGAAGCCACGCTCGCGCAATCCATCTTGGCTGGGGTGCCGGTATTGATGCTGCCCACGCAGGCCGAGCAGTTCCTGATGGCCGTGCGTGTGGAACAGGCCGGCGCGGGCATCAATGTGGCCACGCGCCCTCGCCCGACCGACTACAAGGCCTTGCTCACGCAGATGCTGCGACAACCCGCTCACCGGCAGGCTGCGCAGGCACTGGCTGAGCGCTATAGCGCCTTCACACACGAAGGACAAACCACCGAACTGGTGGCCGCCTTCGAGTCGTTGATCCAGGCCTGAGCGGTCAGGCCTGTTGCTTGTCGCGGCGGCGACGCGCCAGGGCGCCCACCACGGTCAAACCACCCAGCACCATCGCGTAGGCCTGAGGCTCGGGCACAGCCGACATCTTGACCTCAAAGGGATTGGTCGGCGGCTTGGCGAAATTGCCTGTCGCGTCATATACCGATGAAGGCGATCCGTCCCAATCGATCGAGAAAGGATCACCAGAACTGGCGTGCGAGCCACTGGCCTGTCCGTAGCTTGTGTAGGACGGCGTAGTCACGGTGTGTGCGGGCAGCACTTCCGTGTAAGCAGGCACCGTCACGGACTCATAGTGGCCACCACCGTAACCGCCATATCCGCCGTAGCCACCATCACCATAGCCGCCATAACCACCATAGCCATCAGACACCCACTGCTCATACGTGTGTTCGGGATGGAAGATGGTTTGCTCTGGCACATTCACCGTTTGCGATGGTGCCGTGAAGTACCCGGTGCTGGGCGCATTGCCGTTGGCGTAGGTGCTCAAGGTGTACTGCAGATTGATGGACTGGCCTGCATTGATCACGCCCAGATCAACCGAATAAGCGCCACCAGCAATGGTGTAGGTGGTCGCATCGGACTGGGTCAGGATGTTGGCGCCGCTGTGGCTATAAGTGGTACCGCTGGCGTCCGTTCGCAACGCTGCCTGGCTGTTCCACACGGAAGCACCATTGCGCAGAATGTTGAAGTTGATACCGGCCGCCACGTAGTAGCCGTTGCTGCTGAGATCGGAGCGAATCTCGTTTTGCAGCAAGCCGGGCGTAATGTAGAAGTTGAAAGTGGCGTGCTGTGCCACGGCCGACGTGTTGGTGATGGACTGCGTCAGCGTGAACAGGCCGGTCACGTCATAGTTGCCCGCGCCCGAGGAGCGGCTGCCGAAGTCGCCGCCGGGGCTGCCGTAGGTATGGATACCAGCCGAGTTGCCGCTGTAATCGTATGGGAAGGTCAACACATCCACACTGCTGGTAGACACGCCCGAATCCAGCACGTTGACACCCGCACCACCCAGGTTGTACGAGGCCGTTGCACTCACTTCAGTGGCCGCTTGCGCCTGCCCCATCAGGAACAGACCAATGCCGATGGAGGCCGCCAGGGGTTTCAAGGCGTGCAAGCCAGTGCGTTTGGACATGAAAATCGATCCTCTGAAAAATGTGAGAAATTCCCGTTAGCAAAAGTTAACAAAGTGCCTTCTCAAGCGCCACCCCGCAAGCAAGTGGCTGGCTGCGTGAATAAGGGGGCGGAACCCGGTCAAGTCAACTTCACGCGCACCGATATCAATAGACCATGGACGATCCGGCAGACTCTTCAGCCCGCACTGACACGCCCACCGACACGCTTGTCGATTTGCGCGCGGCGCTGAACCGTGTTCAGGCGGAACGCGATGCCTTGCAAGAGCGCCTGGACCAGGCCCAGACGCGTCAAAGCCAGCTTGAAAAGCGCTTGAAAGCCCGTGAAAGCCTGCTCAAAGGCTTGAGCCAGCACATCCCTGGCGTGCTGTTCAAGGTCGTGGTGCCGCCTGGGGGCGAAGCGCAGTTGCACTACATCAGCGAACGCGCCGCCGAACTGTACGAACTGGACGCCAACGCCACGGGCATGGACTGGTCGGCCCACTACCAGCGCATCCACCCGGATGACCTGCCTCTGGTCATGCAGCTCAGCCGCGAAATCGCGGACAAAGAAGGCCAGTTGCAGCATTTCGAATACCGCGCCATCCTGCCCAAGAAAGGCTTGCGCTGGATGGCCGGGCAATCGATTGCGGCCAAGGAGGGCCCCGATGGCAGCACGGCCTGGTACGGCTATGTGCAGGATGTGACCGAGCAAAAGTTGTATGCCGAAGCGGTGATCGCGGCCCAATCCGCCGAGCGCGCCAACCATGCCAAGAGCGAGTTCCTCTCGCGCATGAGCCATGAGTTGCGCACCCCGCTCAACGCCATCATCGGTTTTGCGCAACTGCTGCAGATGGACCGCAGCAGCGTGTTTGGCGACGAGCACCGCCGCCGCGTCAACCTGATCGAAAAGGCCGGCCAGCATCTGCTGTCCATGCTGGGTGATGTGCTGGATCTGTCGCGTATCGAAGCGGGTGATCTGCCCTTGTCCATCGCCGCGCAGGACATCGACCTGATCGCCGACGACGCGCTCAACATGGTGGCCGCACAAGCCCGCCACAACCAGATCCGCATCGACACGCAAGGCGTGGGTTGCCACGTCTACGCGATGGCTGACCGGGTGCGACTGCGCCAGGTGCTGGTCAACCTGCTGAGCAATGCCATCAAGTACAACCGCGCGCATGGCCTGGTGCAACTGCGCACACGCCGCGCCGGCAGCGAGGTACTGATCGAGGTGCAGGATACCGGCATCGGCATGAACCCCGAGCAGCTCGATCAACTGTTCCAGCCCTTCAACCGGCTGGGCGTGGAGCAAAGCGGCATTGAAGGCACCGGCATCGGTCTGGTGATCGTGCACAAGCTGGTCACGCTGATGGGTGGAAGCATCGAGATCGACAGCCAGGCAGGCGTGGGCACCAGTGTGCGCATCCTCTTGCCTGCGGCCGATCACGAGCCCGAACCGACGGACCAGATCCCCTTGTCTGACGGCGACCTGTTTGCACGCCCCGCCACCATCCTCTACGCCGAGGACAACGAAGTGAACGTGGCCCTGGTGCACCAGGTGATCAAGCTGCGCCCGCACTGGCGCCTGCTGGTGGCGATGAACGGCACGCGCGCGCTGGACGTGGCACGCCGCAGCCACCCCGATCTGATGCTGATCGACATGCACCTGGGCGACATGACCGGGCTGGATCTGGCCCAGGCGCTGGATGCCGAAGACAGCACCCGTGACATCCCCCGTGTGGCTTTGTCAGCCGATGCGATGCCGGACCGCATCCATGCCGCACGCGCCCATGGCTTCAAGGCCTATCTGACCAAACCGCTGGATGTGATGGCCTTGCTGCGCTGCCTGGAAGAGCACCTGTCAGGCAGCTGACGAGGCGGCTTTCTCTGCCTTCTTCTTTGACTTGCTGATCTTGATGTTAGGCGCCACACGTTTGACCAGCTCTTCGGCAAAGGCCACGAACGCCTGAGCACCCTTGCTCGACGGATCGAACACCACACCGGGCACGCCATAACTGGGCGCCTCGGCCAGCCGCACATTGCGCGGGATCACGGCATCGAACACCTTGTCGCCGAAGTGCGATTTGAGCTGCTCGCTCACCTGCTGCTGCAGCGTGATGCGCGGATCGAACATCACCCGCAGCAGGCCGATCAATTGCAGTTCGGGGTTCAGGTTGGCATGCACCTGCTTGACCGTGTTGACCAGATCGGTGAGGCCTTCGAGCGCGAAGTACTCGCACTGCATGGGCACGATCACGCCATGGGCGCAGGTCAGGCCATTGAGCGTGAGCAGGCTCAGCGACGGCGGGCAGTCGATGAGCACGAAATCGTAATCGGCAGCAGCGGCTTCGATCGCGGTTTTCAGGCGGCGATCACGTCGCTCCAGCGTCACCAGTTCGATCTCGGCACCGGCCAGTTCGCGGTTGGCACCCAGCACGTCGTAGCCGCCCTTGGGGCTGCTCGCACGGGCTTCGGCAATGGAGGCATCTTCCAGCAGCACGTCATAGACGGTTTGCGTCAGGGTGCGCTTGTCTACGCCCGAACCCATGGTGGCATTGCCTTGAGGGTCCAGGTCCACGATCAGCACGCGCTGGCCGATCTGGGCCAAGCCGGCCGCCAGGTTGACGGTGGTCGTGGTCTTGCCGACCCCGCCCTTTTGGTTCGCGATACAGAAGATGTGCGGCATGCCTTGATTATCCCTGCAGTCGGTGACGCTGCCGAGTCCTGGCGAGCGATGCACGAGGATTCATGTCGCGTGCATGCTGCTTTGGTGGGCTCTGCATGGATCGGGATGAATGCAGCAGAAGGTGGCCGTCAAGCAGCCTTGTGAGGCCGCGTGGCTTTGCCCGCCTTCTTGCCTGCAGGCGACGAAGCCTTGGACGCAGGCATGGACTTGGCGACCACATGGTCACCCTTGCCCACAGCATGTGCCCGCTTGTTGGCGGCCTTGCCAGTCGGCGACTTGACGCTGCCGTGCTTTGCCAGTGCCTTGGTCTGCGAGGGAGCGACCGAGGCCTTCTGGGTTGACGGTTTCAGATGCGTTTTTTGATGCGCGCTTGCCGTCATCCCTTTGGGATGCGCCACAGCGTTGTGCGCGGCAAGGCGTTGTTCGCGCCTGGATGCGGCCGAGGCTGTGGCAACTGGTTTGTGATCATCAGCCTTCTTCTTGCTCTTGTGAGCATCCTTCCTGGCCCCCTCAGGCTGCTCAGAGCCCTTGCTGCCATGGCGAGGTTTACCATTCACTTTTTTGTCATGCGCTTGCGGCTCGGTCTTGCCGGGCTTCTTCACACCCTTGGTGTGCTCCACGTGAGGCTTGCGCTGCGGGGTGACTGGCTCAGTGGTTTTGACCGGCGCTGGCGGTGTCGCGGTGGTTGCGGCCACGCGCGCGGGTGTTTCTGCCGAGGGAGAGAACAAAGGCTCGTTAGGGTTGGCAGGTGGCGCAACCTGGGTAGCCTTGGAAGTAACGGGGGCTTGCGCTGCCGGGCGCAAGGCCACCGCAGCAGGGTCACTGCCAACTTTGCCGCTCACAGGGGCTGGCCGGGTCTGTTGCACGATGGCGCCCTGCCCGCTTGAACCGCCGCTCACCGTCTGCTGCGCCTGCCCGCTCATGCTCCAGACCATCAGTGCCGAGGCCATGGCCATCCTTGTCCAAACGTGAGCGTTCATGCGCGTGTCTCCTATCTATGTCCGATGTTGAATCCATGTACAACCTGCGAGCATCTCATGCGGTTGACGGAAGATTCCCCACATGGCGAGAAAGATTGATGCAACGCACCATTCCCGTCATCCTGGCCAGGCGCATGGACAACCTTACCTGGGCCGCATCCACACCAGGCAGCGCTCTGCATCCAACCCCGGCACCTGCAGTTGTTCCACGTGAAACACTTCCACATCGGCAGGCAACTGAGTCAGCTCTTCTTCTGGATGCTTGCCCTTCATGGCCATCCACACTGCCCCCTCACCCAGTATGGTTCGGGTCAAGGAAACGAAATCAAGCAACGACGCAAACGCACGCGAGGTGATCAAGTCAAAGGCACCCTTGAGTTGCTCTACCCGGGCATGCTCGCCACGCAGATTGGATAAGCGCAACTCCGCCGCCACCTGTTTGATGAAGGCGGCTTTCTTGCCAACTGTGTCCACGCAGGTGACCAGCACATCCGGGCAACAGATGGCCAGCACCACACCCGGCAAGCCACCGCCACTGCCCACATCCAGCAAGCGAATGGCGCCCGCATCAGCCGCCCTGCCAGCACGAACCTGATCCAGGTGACGCCCCAAAGGTGCCAACACCGTGAGGCAATCCGTGAGGTGATGGGTCAGCATGTCCTGCGGGTCGCGCAGCGCCGTGAGGTTGAACGTGCTGTTCCAGTGGGCCAGCATCACCATGTAGGCGGCCAGCTTCTGCTGCTGGTCCGCGTTCAAAGTCAGGCTCAAGCGCTCCAGTACGGGCGGCAAAGCGGCAGCCCACTGTTCAGCCGACCACGCCTCCACCCGCTTGGCAGGTGCCGGCTTGACCCGAGGCGCGGCCGGTTTGCCAGAACCGAATCCGGCACCGGCACCGGCAGTAGCCGAACCAGAAAATGAACCGCTCCGATGCGAGCCCCGCTTGTGTTGAGAAGACATTCCCACTCCAGAAAACCTGTCTGCACAGCGCGCCTGAGAGCAGGCCGCCGCTTCTTGAATCATCTTGAACCGATACCCTGTCCGGCCGGCAGGCTGGTAGCCCAGCGCATTCATCCACACACCAGGCACACCCAGGCAGCGTCAGGCGCGTGGATCAAGCCAGCACATGGGCCACTCAGGCCGCAGCGCCAGCCTCGCCATTGTCATTGGCAGCGAAGCCCTTGAAGCGCCCTTTTTTCAGGTGGATCAGCAGCAGCGAAATGGCCGCTGGCGTGATGCCTGAAATGCGCGAAGCCTGGCCGAGGGTTTCAGGGCGATGCTTGCTCAGGATCTGGCGCGCCTCGATGCTCAGGGCGGATACCTGCATGTAGTCCAACTCCAAGGGCAGCTTCAGCTTCTCGAAGTGCGCCGCACGCTCGACCTCATCGTTCTGTTTGTCGATGTAGCCGGCGTACTTGATGCTGATCTCGACCTGCTCGATCACCGCTTCAGCCAAGGCCACCCCTAGCTCTGCCCGCATGCCATTCCGGTCCACAGCGTGGTTTGTTTCACGTGAAACACCACCTTCGGTCGATGCGGTCTTGCCCGCCTCGGCGCGGAGGCTTGCTTGTCGCGCAGCCGCGATCGCACCAACCTCGCAGACCTTGTCGTAGCCCACACCTGGGCGGCGCAGCAAATCGGCCAGGTTGTACTCTCGCTCCAGGGCCTTACCCAACAGACGCTCGCCCTCAGCGGCAGGCAAGGTGGCGGGGCGAACCCATGTCGACTTCAGTCGCTCTGTTTCACGTGAAACAGCGTCGCGTTTTCGATTGAAGGCATCCCAGCGGAAGTCGTCCACCAGGCCCAATTCGCGCCCGATTTCGGTCAAGCGCATGTCGGCATTGTCTTCACGCAGTTGCAGGCGGAACTCCGCGCGGCTAGTGAACATGCGGTAAGGCTCGGTCACACCCTTGGTGATGAGGTCATCCACCAGCACACCCAGATAGGCCTGATCGCGCCCAGGCATCCAGCCATCCCGGCCTTGTGCCTGCAAAGCCGCATTCAAGCCGGCGAACAAACCTTGGGCGGCCGCCTCCTCGTAGCCGGTCGTGCCATTGATCTGCCCGGCAAAGAACAGCCCTTGGATGGCCTTGGTTTCGAAGGTGGACTTCAACTCGCGCGGATCGAAGTAGTCGTACTCGATGGCGTAACCAGGGCGCAGGATGTAGGCGTTCTCCAGGCCTGGCATGGTGCGCAAGGCATTGAGCTGGATATCGAATGGCAAGGAGGTGCTGATGCCGTTCGGATAGAACTCGTTCGTCGTCAGACCCTCAGGCTCCAGGAAGATCTGGTGCGAGTCCTTGTCGGCGAAGCGGTTGATCTTGTCTTCGATGGACGGGCAATAGCGCGGCCCCACCCCTTCGATCACACCGGTGAACATCGGGCTGCGGTCAAAGCCGGAGCGGATGATGTCGTGCGTCTGCTGGTTGGTATGGGTGATCCAGCAAGGCAGCTGGCGCGGGTGCTGATCGGGTGTACCCAGAAAGCTGAACACAGGTACATCCGGCCCGGTCGGCGCGGACTCGCCCCAACTGCCGACCAGCCCCACGCCATCACCCGGTTGCTCGGTCAACTTGCTGAAATCAATGCTGCGGCCATCGATGCGTGGCGGGGTGCCTGTCTTGAGCCGGCCCTGGGGCAACTTCAGCTCTTTCAAACGTGCCGAGAGCGACACCGCAGGCGGATCCCCTGCCCGGCCAGCGCTGTAGTTGTTCAAACCCACGTGGATCTTGCCGTCCAGGAAGGTGCCGGCGGTCAACACCACCGTGCGTGCGCGAAAGCGAATCCCGACCTGGGTCACCGCACCCACGACGCGATCTCCCTCCACCATCAGGTCATCCACGGCCTGCTGGAACAGCCACAGATTGGGCTGATTCTCCAGGCGCTGGCGGATGGCCGCCTTGTACAGAATGCGGTCGGCCTGCGCACGGGTGGCGCGCACAGCCGGGCCTTTGCTCGAGTTGAGGATGCGGAACTGGATACCGCCCTCATCGGTGGCGGCGGCCATGGCCCCACCCAGCGCATCCACTTCCTTGACCAGATGTCCCTTGCCGATGCCTCCGATGGATGGGTTGCAGCTCATCTGGCCCAGCGTCTCGATGTTGTGGCTCAGTAGCAAAGTAGCGCAGCCCATGCGGGCAGCCGCCAGCGCGGCCTCGGTTCCAGCGTGGCCACCACCGACCACGATCACGTCAAATTCTTGGGGATAAAGCATGGGCTGAGCCTTGGGGAAATTGCCTCATTTTTGGGCAACCTTCCATTGTACTGAAAGGCCTGATCCCTAGGCTCACACGGGTCGATGCTTCGCGTGACAAACACCCCGCATGCAGGGGCCTGGGGGTTCCCTTGTCATTGAACGAGCTGCATCATGTCAAGATATTCATGCAGGACGACGGCGCGCCATCTTTCTGCACAAACCAACTCAACAGGGAACCTCATGATGATGAAAACCGCCGCTCGGCTTGCAGTGCTGGCCAGCACTGCGCTGTATGCCATGTCCAGCCATGCCTCGGTCGAAACCGGCCACTGGTCCGTCACGAACATCACCCCCTCAGGCAATGGTGGCAATGTCGCCATCACGCTGGATCAAACCAGCGCGGGGGACTACACCGGCACCATCCTCAACTACGCCCCAGCAAGCGGCACCCTGAGCTTTGTCACCTTGAACGTCGATGAGGGATCCGAGTTGTTCCTGGCTCAGGCCGGCAGCAGTTTCAGCAACGCCACGGCGGCATCCCCCGCATTCGTATCCCTGTTCTCCACCAGCACCACACCGCTCAAAGTTGGCACGGATTTCTATCTCGCGGGCCGCACGCGCAGCATGACGGACCCAGGCTTTTCCTGGAGCCAAGCAGACTTCTACGACAGTTTTGGCTGGGCGCACGTGAAGGTGGATGCACAAGGAAAGCTGCAGATTCTCGACAGCGCGATGGCTTTCCGTGAGGCCGGCATCGTGGTCGGCACAACCCAAGCCGTCCCCGAACCCAGCACCTACGCCTTGATGGGCCTTGGCCTGATCGGCATGGCCGCACTGCGGAAAACCCGCAAAACCTGAGCACCACGCGCCTGCTTGAGGTGCGAATTGATACCGACAAACGGCTGGCGCCGCCCTTTCTCTTCGATCTTAGGGATGGCGCCAGCGCCCTTGCCTTCCTAGACTAAAAGGGTTCGCTGTCGTCACCCAAAAACTAAAACAGGGCTTCTTCTTTCCGGTACGACAGCATGAGCCGAAGCCCGCGCATCACGCGCGGTCCTTCAAGGCCACCCCAGGTGCGAGACAATCGAGGGCCCTGACCCGAGCGCCTCATGAACTGCAGACCCGCTTGCGCTGCCTGCTGCACCGCCCCCTCCATCTCATCGCCCATGCCTGGTCTGCCTCACGGCAAACCTGCAGGCATGCCCTGCCCGCATCTGGACGAAGCCTTGCGTTGCAGGCTATTTGGCTTGCCGGAACGCCCCGCGGTGTGCGGCTCGCTCCAGCCCAGCCAGGAGATGTGCGGCGACAGCCGCGAGCAGGCGATGCGCTGGATCAGCGAACTGGAACAGGCGACCCGTTAGGCGCTTTCTGCTCATCGGGCACGCCGGCCCAGTTGTCCAGCAATTCCACGGGCGGCGCACCAGTTGGCGAGCCTGTCAGGCGCGTCATCTGCGCGCGCAACTGATCGGTCGTCAGGCCCTGGCCATTCGGTGCCCAGCCCGGTGGGCCGAACATATAGCCCAGCGCATCCAGCGGGTGGCCGCCCTTCAAGGCGCGGCCCACATCCTTGAAGATATTGCCCCACTCGAACAGACAGGTCTTGAGCGCGCTGTAGGTGGTCATGGTCTTGACCAGGCCGTAGCGAATCGGCACCCCATCCTTCTCGGGCACATAGGTGCCGAACAGGCGGTCGAACAGCAAGATGGTGCCGCCGTAGTTGCAATCCAGGTACTCGACATTGGCGGCGTGGTGCACGCGGTGGGCCGAAGGCGTGTTGAAGATGCCCTCAATGAAGGGAATCTTGCCGATCAGATCCGTGTGGATCCAGAACTGGTAGACCAGGTTCACGCCGTAAGACATCAGCACGGCGTCAGGCGAGAAGCCGAACAGACATTGCGGCGCGAAGAACACGAAGCCGCCCGAGATCTTGCCCGTGATGGACTGACGAAAAGCTGCCGCCAGGTTGTACTGATTGCCCGTGTGGTGAATGGCATGCGAAGCCCAGTACCAGCGAATGCGATGGCCTGAGCGGTGCAGCCAGTAATAGAAGAACTCGGTGCAGAAGAACATGGCCACCCAGCCCCACCAGGTGTCCATCGGCACCGTCCAGAAGCGGTGCTCGTACATCCACTGGCCAAATGGCAGCGCCACGCCCATCACGGCGCCCATCGGGATCGCCTCAACCAGCACCCGCAAGAGGTTGATCCGAACGGTCGTCCAGAAAGCCCGCCAGTCATAGGCCTCGCGATCCGTGCGTTTGCTGATCGCCAACCCCTCCAGGGCCGTGACGACAACGGCAGAGACCCCCATAAGGCCCATCATGATCTGGATGGGATTGAGCTTTTCAAGTCCGGGCAACATGATGTACTTCGTTACATGCATTGACGATGGGCACAACGATAGGGCTTGCCCCGAGTTTTGTCGCCCGGGGAAGCCCTTTCGCCCCACATTCAACCCCTTGCATGAGGGGGCACCACGCGCCACTGTGTGCGGCGCGATTGCGTCAGGTCAAACCTGCGCCCTCAGGTAAAACCAGCGCCCGTCCTCACGCACGAACTCGCTGACCTCATGCAGTCGGTAAGCCCGCCCACCCAACTTGCTGCGCGCGACGAACTCGACGATGCCGCGGTCTTCACCCAGCATCTGCGCGCGCTTCACATCCAGGCCCAACCACTGCAGGCCAGGCTCCGGAGCTTCAATGCTGGCAGGCCGCTCTGAGGGATGCCAGGTAGCCAGCAAGTAAGCCCTCACATCCTTCACAAAGGCGCTGTACCGGGAGCGCATCAGGGCCTGTGGATCGGGCGCCTGCAAAGCCAGCGGCCCGACGTGATAGCGACCGCAGCAGTCGGCATAACTGGCAGGCAGACCACAAGGACAGGCATCAAGCAGGCCCGCCGCAGCAGGCGAAACCGAAGAGGAGGAAGTGCGCTTCTTCATGAGGGGCACAATCATGACATGAGCATGCGCACCCACCCTTTCCGGCTCGACGGCCGGGTCGCCCTGGTCACTGGCGCCACGCGCGGACTGGGCTTCGAGATCGCCCAGGCCCTGGCCTTGGCCGGCGCCCAGGTCTGGCTCAATGGCCGGGATGCGGCTGCTTTGCAAGACGCCGCAAGGCGCATCCAGGCAGCTGTTCGTGCGCAAGATGGGGCCCACGCCACGACCGCCCACGCCCTGCCCTTTGATGTGGCCAATGACCATGCCCGTACGGCCGCGCTTCAGCTCTTGGCAGCGCAAGCGGGCCAGCTCGACATCCTGGTCAACAACGTGGGGCAGCGCGATCGCCGCGCGCTGGACGACTTCGCTCTCGATGACATCCGCCGATTGCTGGACATCAACCTGGTCGCCCCCTTGGCGCTGGCACGCGAAGCCGCGCAACTCATGCAGACCACGGGCGCCACGCAGGCAGGCCGCGCCCGCATCGTCAACATCACCTCGATTGCCGGCCCGATCTCCCGCGCCGGGGATGTGGCCTATACCGTGGCCAAGGGCGGGCTCGATGCCGCCACCCGGGCACTGGCCGCCGAACTGGGGCCACGCGGCATCACGGTCAATGCCGTGGCGCCAGGTTACTTCGCGACCGAAGCCAACACCGAGATGATCAGCAACCAGGAGGTGGCCGACTGGCTGGCGCGCCGCACCTCACTGGGCCGCTGGGGACGCCCCGACGAAATCGCGGGGGCAGCCGTTTTCCTGGCCAGCCAGGCCGCCAGTTATGTCACCGGCCAGACCCTGGCTGTGGACGGCGGCTACCTGTCGCACTTCTGAGCTCTGCTGCCGGCGCCCTCGAACTCACTCGACCTTGTCGGAGGCCATCAGGGCCAGGTAAACCTCGCACACACCGCGCAGGTAGACCAGCGTGGGCAACACGAGCGCCAACGCAAACACAACGCCCCCGCCCACCGTGGCTGACGAGATATACGGATACGCCTCTTTCGGGATGCCCGTGGCATTGATGCTGTGCAAGCCGTAGCCGAACAGGCCCGCCATCAACACCTGCGGATTGACATCCACACCCAGCACGAAGATGGAGGCCTCGGCCATGACCCGACCGCCCACCATCACGAACACGCTGCACGCCGCACCGACCAGGCCGGTAGCCAGGCTCAAGCCCCCCATCAGCACACCCGCCTGCAGCAGCCGCTCCCGAATCAGATGCAAAAGCAAGCGCACACTTTCAATTGATGAAGCACCAGACCACACAGTCGGGCCCGTCAACGGCGCCACCACCACAGCGGCAGCCATGAGCACCAGCCCAATCACCAGCACGGTGACCGGCACCACCAATACGAACAACCAGGGCCCGATCTTGGGCAGG
>NZ_SCTN01000174.1 GCF_004297345.1 Aquabacterium sp.
CAACAGGAACGTCGTCATAGACAGTCTCCGTTCCAACGTCGAACGTTCCATTGCCGTTGGTATCAACAAAATATTCCTGTCCCTTTGCATACGCAAGAATATGCACTCGCCCATTGGTTGGGCGGGGATTAGTTACATAAAGCTTCACCCCACACGTGCCATCTTTGGTAACGCAATATGCAGGAACAACCGTGCCTCCATCGGAAACAAGGCTGACAGCCGTACCATCCACTGCACCCGCTCCATAGCGATCCGTCAGACGCAAAGTCAGGTCGGCGAAGTCACCATCAACGTTGTAGTTCAAAGCATACTTCGACGCTGCAAAAGATATCCCAGTGTGATTCTCAGTCAAACCCGCAACAGGCAAACCACCTGAGATAGTCAATACGTTTGACACGGTCTGAATGGCCGCATTCGAGTGCAGCTTCGCGGTCACGCGCAACGGCGTCGGTGTCTGCCTACTTGCAACCGATACAGTAACAGTGCCATCTACCGCGGTCGTTCCAAACTGCGACCCGAGATCTGCAAAATTACTTGAAGCGGAATCAAGGCTGAAGTCCACGCGTTCGCCACTTTGTCCTGCGCCCGAAACGTTAACCACCTTGAAAACCACGTTCGCAACGCTTGGACAACCGGTACCTAGCAAACAAATATTCGCGTTATCCACTGACGAATATTGAATACTTTGCGTAGCTGGTGCAGCAACAATCAAATCAGCTGATTGTTGTTGCGTGGTACCCGCAATTTGCACATTGATGCGATCAGTTGCGCTACAAGCCTTGTCTTGGTACGTCACCGTGCCAGTTGCACCGGTCAACGTCAAGGTTGACGGAGAAATGGTTGCCTTACCACCCGTTGCGCAGGTGGATGAAATATTCACCGTCACTGGATTGGTACTGCTCGCGCCTGTGACACCAATATTGACAGATGAAGACCCATATGCACTGATAGACCCAGGCACAACAGCCACACTGTTCAAAATCACATTGGTGGCACTGACAGAAAACGCAGACTTCGCCGTCAAAGTACCTGCTGCGGTATCCGCACTGGCAGATACATACGCCGCGCCACTTGTTGCCCCGGTCGCGGGAGTCAACGTTGCGGCAGCTTGGCCATTTGCATCCGTGATAGCCGAGGCAGGCGACAACTGCGCAATAGTTGACGTGCTACCAGTGATAGCGAATTGAACCAATGCGCCTGCAATCGGCGCACCAGATGAATCCTTGACCACCGCAGTCACTGTGGCCGGTTGAGATGCACTGATCGTGCTACTTGTCAGTGACAGCACGACAGAGCCCGACGTATTGGACGTCACATTGGTGGCGGTCGTCGTCGTAGTAGTACTCGAACTGGTATTGCCAAACGCCGAAGTCCCGGAAGACCCGCCGCCGCCGCCACATGCACTCAGCAGCGCGGTCAACGCCACAATCGCAACACTCGTTTTCAACTTCATATTCATCTCTCCCATGTGGGAATCATGCCATCACGATCAACCAAGCTTCAGCGCATGCCTGCCTTTTCCGTCACCACTTTGGGGGTGAGGAAAATCAGAAGCTCTGAACGGTCTGCCCGCTTGGTGTTGGATTTGAAAAGATTGCCCAGGAAAGGAATGTCACCCAGGAACGGTACTTTGGTGTCTGTGCTGTTTTCGCTTTGCAGGAAAATGCCGCCGATCACAACCGTACCGCCGTTTTCCACCAGAACCTGCGTTTGCACGTGCTTGGTATCAATGGCATACCCAGCATTGGTCACCTGGCCCACGCTGTCCTTGTTGACATCGACATCCAGAATGATGCTGCCCTCAGGCGTGATCTGAGGCGTGACTTCCAGCTTCAGGTTGGCCTTGCGGAACGCAATCGCCGTCGCACCGCTCGACGTCGCGGTTTGATACGGCAATTCAGTACCTTGCTCGATCAAAGCCTTGACTTGGTCTGCCGTGATCACACGTGGGCTCGACACGATCTTGCCCTTGCCATCCGACTCCAGCGCAGACAACTCCAGGTTCAGGAATCGGTTGGAACTGGCACCGAACAGAGACAAAGCCACTGACGACGCGGTGTACCCGTTGAAGCCGCCGCTAGGCAGGTTCACGAAGTAGGAGTTGGGCGTGTAGCTACCGGACGTCGCCGCAGCCTGCAGTGTCTGCTCGCCTACGCCTTGATAGGTGCCTGTGATGGCGACACGATTGTCTCCGCCCACACCATAACCAGTCGTGCCGCCGCGCACGCCGCGCATGTCCAGCGCCCCCAGACGCACGCCCAGCGAACGTCCGAACGTATCGCTGGCCTCGACAATACGCGCCTCGATCAACACCTGACGCACAGGAATGTCGATCTTGGTGATCATCTGCTGGATCTCTTCCAGCTTGGAGGGGATGTCGTTGACGAACAGTTGATTGGTTCGCGTTTCGAAAATCACACTGCCGCGAGGAGACAAGATCCGAGCTGCCGTGCCACCGCCGCCACTGCCACCAGAGTTGGTCCCTGTCAGGCCCTTGGCAATTTCTTCTGCCTTGGTGTAGTTCAACTGGAAAGCCTGGGTGCGCAAAGGCTCCAGCGCAGCCACCTGAGCCTTGGCTTCCAGGTCAATCTTTTCCTTGGCGTTGATCTCGTCCTTGGGTGCAATCCACAGCACGTTGCCGGACTTGCGAACACCCAGACCCTTGGCCTGCATGATGATGTCCAGCGCCTGATCCCACGGCACATCCTTCAAGCGCAAGGTGACGTTACCTGTCACGGTATCGCTGGTCACCACGTTGAAGTTGGTGAAATCGGCAATGACTTGCAGCAGCGCGCGCACTTCGATGTTCTGGAAGTTCAGCGAGAGCTTCTCGCCCGAGTAGCCAGGGCCTTGCGTCAGCTTGTTGGGATCCACCTTGCGAGGCCGCACCTCCAGCACGAACTGATTGTCGCTTTGGTAGGCCGAGTGCTCCCAATCGCCTTTTGGATCAACGACCAGCTTGACGCGTTCGCCAACCTGGCTGGCCGAAACGGTCTGCACAGGCGTGCCAAAGTCCATCACGTCGAAACGACGACGCAGGCGCTCAGGCAGCGAAGCACGAACAAACTCGACAACCAGGCTCTGACCTTGCTGCTTGATGTCCACACCCACCTGGTTGTTGGGCAACTCCACAACCACGCGGCCTGCACCATCCTGACCACGGCGGAAGTCGATGTCCTTCAAGGCCAGAGAATTGACGTTCTTGTTCTCGGCGAAACGCACGGTCTCGTCAGCTTTGGCTGGTGTCTTGGTCGCTGCGGCGCCCGTTGGCGCCGCGCCTGCTGTTGCTGCGGCTGCAGCGGCCTGGTTGGCACCCGAATCCAGAATCAACAAAAGGCTCTTGCCATCCAACTGGGCACGGTACGTCGTGGACTGACGCAGATTGAGCACCAGGCGCGTACGCTCGCCCGCTTGCACCACATTAACCGAGCGCACATTGCCCTGGTTGATGTCCACCGCGTTGCGCGCCAGGCCGTTGGTGACACCCGGCAAGTCAATCGCCACACGGGGCGGTGTCTGCACGACGAAACCGGCAGGCACAGTGGCAAGGGGTTCCGACAGGTCAATGCGAACCACGTCCGAGCCGGCCTGCTGGGTGCTGGTGATGGCCTGGATAGCCGCTGCGGCCCAGGTCAGCGGCGACACCAATGCCAAGGACAGCCCAGCCAAAGCAACACGCCACGGTTTCATAGTCATCATCTCCAGATTCGTTTTCATCGGCTACCGCCTTCCTGCAACTGCAAGGTCGTCGGCCGCTCGATCCACTCGCCAGCGGCGTCTTGAACAATTTCACGCAAGGTGATTTCGGTTTCGGTGATCTTGGTGATCTTCCCGTAGTTCTGCCCCAGGTACTCACCCACCTTCACCTGGTAAAGCAGGTTGTCCACCTTGAGCAGCGCATACGGTACGCCCTTGCGGTTGACACTGCCGACCATGTTCATGCTGTCCAGCGGGAAGGCCTCCAGAGGCTCCTTACGCCGGTTGAGTTCAGCTGCCACGGCAGAATTGGGCTGCCTGGCTTCCTGCTTGAGCGCCCCAGTCAGCTTTTGATTGCTGAAAGGCTCGACGCCGTCGGCTCCGGTATAGGACTGCGGATTGAACTTCTGAGGCGGCGACAGCGGTTGCACGCTCGGGTGCACCTCATGGCGCTGCTGGTCCATCCAGGCCTGCAACTCGTCTTGTTCACCGCTGCATGCCGTCAAGGACAACACAGCCGCGCAAGAGATCATCCAACGTTGGGGGCTACTCATTTCTTATCCCCCTTGTCTTTTTTCTGCTTGGCTTTCTCGGCACGCATGGCATCGATTTCAGCCTGATCCAGATAGCGGTAGGTTCGTGCTGTGGCCTCCATGTACAAGTTACCTTGAGGGTCCTTGTCCTTGGCGGCAGCGGCGATCACCAGGTTGTGCAACGTCACGATGCGCGACAGATTGGCGATGTCAGCAGTGAATGCACCAATGTCATGGAAGCGCCCTGTCACACGAATCGAGATGGGCAATTCAGCGTAGTAGTCCTTGACAGACACCTGCCCCGGACGGAACAAGTCAAATTCCAGTCCACGCCCCAGGCCCGCCTGGTTGATGTCTGAAAGCAAGTCATCCATGTCGGCCTTGCCTGGCAACTGCTTCTCAAGCTGTTTCACATACTCTTCGACCTGAATGCGCTGCTTGCGCAACTCGCTCAAGTTGACCGCCTGAGCCACCTTCGAGCGGTACTCGTCTTTGAGGCTGGGCTCCTTGTCGCGCTCAACCTGGAGTTCATCACTTTGCGCA
>NZ_SCTN01000611.1 GCF_004297345.1 Aquabacterium sp.
AGAGAACCGAGTCTTTGACCGATTCCCAGGCCTCGAAAAACCCCGCGTGTAGATCCCGGATAAATCTTGGTTCGATGGCCGACGTACGCGATGGCGCCGCCCTCCATATCTTCGAGTCGATGACTGCATTTTGTGCGTTGTACGTTCCCCGGAACGCCACGATGCATTCGTCTGAGTCGAACCCCATAAGCACTTTCATTCCAGTAGTTGGGCTCTCAATGGTGTAGCTTTCGTACTCTCTGCCTATCTTTGTGAGTAGACTCTCGCTGTCGTCGTACGCTGCGCTTGACCAGCAAAATAACTGCCTCGCGGTGTAATAGTCGAAGTACCGGTCGGGGGCCTTTGAGCGCATCCGTTTGTTTTGGTACGAAGGTCCCTCGGTTCCTGTCGAAGGGAGGCTTCTCTTTGTTCCTGTGGTTGCGATGTTTTGGGTGCTCGGTCCCTTTTCCCCTCCGTTGGCGTTGGCGCTGCCGGTCTCTGTACCCATGTATTGGGCCGTGTCTAGAACTGCCTCCTTTCCGTTTTCCCTTGACATTCTCGATGCGACTCTTTGGACTATTTCCTGAAAGTTGTTCCTATAAAACTGGTTCATCGCATTGTATACGTTTCGTTCTCTGTCTAAGAGACCGTACCCGGCGCGGAAGGAGTCGAAATTCCGATAGTAATCTTCGAAAAACTTCTCCGAGAGTGTCTCGATGCCGGTGTAAGCGTTTGCCGTGATGTCCGCAGGGTACATTTCTCGCATGAGGGCTTCAGTCTCTTGCTCGAATGCGCGCCTCAATTCCGGGTCTTTGATGTCGTATATTTTGTCAGACAAAGCGTTGAGTGATGAGGCAACGGCACCCGATTGGGTGCTTTGGCCGATAGAGTTTCGAGCCGACTGTGTTGCCCATACGTTTGATGGCACCGTTACCGTATCGATGTATGCCTTTTCGTCCTTTGACAGTCCCCTGAAGAGCTCGTTGAACCTTTTGGTGAATTCGTCCTTTTTTGCCATCAATTCCTGGAGCTTGGCGTTTGTGACCTGGTCGCGCCCAGTATCGCTCTGCATCTTTTTGATCGCCTCTGCCGCGTTGTAGAGCCCTTCCCCTGCCATGTACAGCATTGATAAGATGTTTATCACAGGAACGACCCTCGATGCAAACACTCCAGCGGCCTTTCCGAGTGCTTGTCCGACAGTGACCCCGGTTCGTGAACCAGCGGACGCTGCCGCGGCTGCTGCTGCTTCCGACATACCCACTTCTACCGACGTCTCTCCTGCTGCGAATGCCTCGCTTGGTGTCTGGCCTGCTTTGGACAACGCCGTCTCTGTAGCGGAAGCAGACCCAGCGCCTCCTTCGAGAGGTATATCTTCCCATTGGCCTCCGTGGACTGCCTCGTACTCCGCCTCTGACTCCCTGACCAATTGCGAGACTCGAGCTTCGTCTTTGGGGGTGACTCGTGCATTGAACGCCGGACTTTTAACGTATGTCACCATTTCTGCTTCTGTCATGTTTGGCATCTCGGCGTATGTGCCGCTGGAGGCCGCCTGTCTTATTTTATTTGCCTGTGACAGGGTTCCATTGAACTGTGAAAACGGTGTGTAAGAGGAGCGGGGAGGTATGTCGAGAGCTGTACTTGAATATCGACCCAGGTTGGAAAGCGGTGCCGAGCCCCGTGCGGCTTGTCCCGTAACCTCCCTGGCGACGATTCTTCCCACTCTTCCAAACCTAGAGAGGTCTGTTGAAAAGAACCTGGATCGCGCCATGATCGAGAGCGCGGCGCGCCCAAGTCTAGTCTTTTGCGCGAGAAGTTCGATCGTTT
>NZ_SCTN01000175.1 GCF_004297345.1 Aquabacterium sp.
ACTGGACCGTGCTCGGTTCTTCCAGCGCGCCCATCGTGCCTGTCATCATGCCGGGTACGGCGCGTACGGTCACGTTGGCTTCACCCGTGTCGCCTCGTGGCAGTCAGTTGTTTGTTGGTCAGAAGCTGGATGGTGCCGGTAAGCCATATGAGGTGGCCGTGGCCAATGCGGACCCGCTCACGGGTTTGCTGGCGCAAGCGCTGGATTTGCCAGAGGGCCCTTTGCGGGTGGCCAGCTTTGTTGAAAGCGGTTCGGCTCTGAGCTTTGGCGATGTCACGCCGGGTGAGGGCACTCAAGCCTTCAGCGTGCAGGCCCTGGGGGCGGCTTACGACGACGCGGGCGTGTTCAGTACGGTAGCACCCACGCTGGGCACAAGCAGCAGCATCTCTGTGGGCAATCCGGTGCGTCAGGCGTCCTTGGGTATCGGTCAGATCCAACTCACGCTGACGGGGGCTTTGTCTGCAAGCTATGACAGTGCCACTGTGATCGTGGCTGATGTCAATGGCGTCGTGGTGACGCAGGCCGTGTCGGGCAGTAGCATGGTGATCAATGTGCCGGCAGGCAGTCAGGCCGCTGCGCTGGGCGGCACGGCTGTGTACACGGTGGCTTTGCGCGCAGCGGGCCACACAGGCACGCTCAAGTGGGTGCGGGCTGCTGCACCGCTGGATCTGAGCAACGGTGCCAGCGCCTCTGCCACGCTTGCCTTGCCTTGATCAGGCCGTGAGGCCCGTCGGTCTCAGCGGTTGCTGGAGGGGGGCAGGCTGGGCAGACCGAACAAGGGCAGGCCGACGGGCACGAGTGCTGTAATGGGCGTCAAGGCCACCAGCGTGCCGCCGAGTTGAATGGCCGTGTTCACTGCATTGACGGCGTTCACGGCCGTTTGCGCGCTCTGCCTGGTCTGCAGATCCAAAGCGGCCAGCAGTGCTGCTGTGTTTTGTGGTGAGGTGGCGTTGCGGCGCTGTTCATCGCTGGTCTGTTTGATGACCTGGCCTTTGCCTAACTGCCCCATGATGTCCTTGTCCATGCCCGCGCCATGTACCTCGGTGAGGGCGCGATCGTCCAGGGGCTGAATGCCTGCCAGGCACGTGGAAGCGGCCAACAGGGTTGCACAGCCTGCCAAGGTCCTTTGGCACTTTTGCCACGCCAGTTTCTTTGTCATGCACGCGTCCTTTACTGCTTGAGGGGCCGTGCGAAGGCATGGGCCCTTGTGCAGCTATCGGCGCTGGCGGGTGGCGTTTGAGGGGGCGTGTGCTTATACCGTTGAGGTGCGTGATCAATCTCCGAAATAGCCCGTCAAGCACCCCGTTGTTGCCGCGATGCACTTGACTTGCTGGTGGGAGCATGTACGGTGCCATCAATTCCTTTCACCTCTCATAAATTGGCGGGTCAGCATGAGCAAGACGATTCTGGTCGTGGATGATTCGGGCACCTTTCGTCAGGTGGTGAACATGGCGTTGACCAAGGCGGGC
>NZ_SCTN01000018.1 GCF_004297345.1 Aquabacterium sp.
AAGGCCGCAGCAGCCAGCACCAAGGCGCCCGCCATGCCCACCAGGGCCCCGACCAACGGGAAGTAACGCATGCAGCCTTGCAACCATGCGGGCTCGAACCCCACCCAGGCCGGGACCGGCACCCGCGTCAGGAACTGCAGGGCGATCAGCATGAGGCGGAGTTCGTGCGACAAGGCGACCAGAAGGGCTTTCATGCCAGCATCATGCCTCGCTCGCGGGCCGTTGGCCGGCATCCTGATCCGAACTGCTGACGCCTGCGGCCTCAAAGCTGGCCATCTCGCGCAAGATACGGCAAGCAGACTCCAGCAACGGCCAGGCCAAGGCCGCACCAGAGCCTTCCCCCAGACGCAGATTGAGCTTGAGCAAGGGCTTGGCGTTCAGGTGCTTGAGCATCAAGGCATGGCCTGATTCATCGGACTGGTGCGCGAACACGCACCGTTGCAGCACCAGCGGCTGCAGCCGGGACGCGACCAGCACGGCGCTGCTGGTGATGAAGCCGTCCACCACGATCACGCGGTTCTCTTGCGCAGCCTGCAGCACTGCGCCGACCATCATCGCGATCTCGAAGCCGCCAAATGCAACCAGCGTGGCCATGGGCGAGACGGCGTCCACATGCAAGGCCAGCACTTCGCGCAGCACATCAAGCTTGCGCTGGTAGGCGGCATCGTCCAGGCCCGTGCCTCGCCCCGCGCAGGCCAGCAAAGGCTCGCCCAGCAGGCGCGCCATCAACAAGGTGGCGCTGGAGGTATTGCCGATCCCCATCTCGCCGAGCAACACGGTGTTGCCTGGCAGCGAGCGCACTACATCCCTGCCCTGCTCGATGGCCTGCTCGCATTGCACGGCCGTCATCGCAGATTGGCGGGAGCTGTCTGCGGTACCGGGCGCCACCTTGCGGATCTGCAGACCGGCGCGAGGCGCGAAGTCATGCGCCACGCCTGCATCGACCACGGTCAAGGCCAGGCCGTGCTGGCGAGCCAACACGCTGACCGCAGCGCCACCAGCCAGGAAATTCTCGACCATCTGCCAGGTGACATCACTCGGGTAGGCGGAGACGCCGCGCGCGGCAAGGCCGTGGTCACCGGCAAACACCACCATCTGCGGTTCAAGCAAGCGGGGATCCAGCCGGGACTGGATCAGGCCCAGTTGCAGGCCCAGTGTTTCGATCTGCCCCAAAGCGCCCAGGGGCTTGGTCTTGTGGTCGATCAGGTGTTGCAGTCGGCTGGCCAGTTCGGTTTGGCTCAGGTCGTCGATGGTGCTGTGTGTCGTGCTCATGTGAGAGATGTTCGCTATGCCAAGTTGTATTCAAGCCATCTGTTTGCAACTGTCTGCGTGATGCCCAGGGCTGGCTCAAGGATGAGAAGAGGAGGAAGCAGGCTGAGCCAGCAAGGCCATCAGGGCGCCAGGCTCGAAGTGCTGATCAAGGTAGTCCGCCAGGCCTTCGAACACCTGAGACAACACGGGCACCTGGCCGCCCAGCAATGCGCGCAAGACCGGCTCGGATTCGAACAGCCCGTGCAGGTACAGCCCGATCACAGATCCTTGCTGCCAGCCCAGCACCTGCCCGTTGGCATCGAGCAAAACTGGCTGCGCCTGAGCGGACACAGCCTGCGTCCGACCATGATGGATTTCATAGCCGCTGGTTGAAACGCCGGACAAGCTCGACCAGGCACCTTGCATGTGGGGCACGAATTGCGCTGAGGTATCTCGCAGCAGCTTGTCGGCATCAAAGCGGGTTTGCACGTCCAGCAAGCCCAGGCCGGGTACCTGCGCGGCCTCTGATTCGACGCCGTCTGGATCTGCGAGGTATTGCCCCAGCATCTGCAAGCCACCACAGATGCCCAGCACGGCGCCACCCTTTTGCGCATGCGCCGCGATCGCCCTGTCCAGCCCCTGCGCGCGCAGCCAGGCCAGATCGGAGGTGGTGTACTTGGAGCCGGGCAGGACCACCCAATCGGCGCCTTCGAGGTCTGAAGCCTGCCGCGCCCAGACCAGGCGGACATGCGCTGCCGAGCGCAAAGGCTGGAACTCGTCGAGGTTGCTGATGCGCGGATACGCCAGCACCGCCACGCGCAGGATGCGCTGGCCTTGTGCATCAAAGCGGGCGGACGGACCGGTTGCCGCATCGTCGAACACACCATCCTCTTCAGGCAGGCCGTGGCCTCGCCACATGGGCAAGACCGCCATGGTGGGCACGCCGGTGAGATCCTGCAACTGCTGCGGCCCAGGCGCCAACAGGCTGGCGTCGCCTCGAAAGCGATTGAGCACAAAACCCTTGATCAAGGCCCGTTCATGCGCCGGCAGCAACTGATGCGTACCAAACAGATGGGCGAAGGCACCACCGCGATCGATGTCCGTGACCAGCAAGCAAGCCGCCTGCGCCTCCAGCGCCGTGCGCATGTTGACGTAGTCGCTACTGTGCAGATTGATCTCGGCGGGCGATCCGGCCCCTTCGATCACCACGACATCATGATCCGCCATGAGCGCGCGCAGACCAGCCTGGGCATACGGCCACAAGTGCTCGCTACGCTCACGCCAAGGTACGCTTTGCAAGTCTGAACGCACCTCGCCCATGACCACGACCTGGCTGGCAGTGTCCTTCTCGGGTTTGAGCAAAACGGGGTTCATGCGCACATCGGGCCTCGCGCCGGCAGCCAATGCCTGGAAGTACTGCGCACTGCCGATCTCGCCCATGCGCCCCTGCAGGCCCGGCACCACGCGGGCGTTGTTGCTCATGTTCTGAGCCTTGAAAGGCGCCACCTTGAGCCCCTGGCGGGCATACCAACGGCACAGCGCTGTGGTCAGCCAGCTTTTGCCGGCACCACTGGTCGTGCCCAGTACCATCACTGCACGTGCACTCATGCCGCACTCCTGTTTGACTGCTCTTGTTCGCGCATTCATTGATCCAAAGCCTGGAGCAAGGTCTCTTGCGCGACGGGCTGATGTGCTCGCCAACGCACCCATCCGGGCAAGCCCAGATTGCCCGCATCACGCCATTTGATGCCTTGCGACCGCAAGCAGGCGTTCAGCGCGTTCAAAGCAGGTTCATCCAGATCAGGATGACGGCTGAGCGTGAAGTTGGTGCAACTGGCTTGGTGTACCCACCCTCGCCCGGACAAGGCCGCTTGCTGTTGCGCCATCCATGTACCCAGGGTTGCCCTCGCGTGAGCCAGCCAGTTCTGCACAGCGGCACTGGGCCACTGGCTCAACAGGCTCACACCTTCAGCAGACAAGACCCAACTGGGCGCCAGGCGCCACAGTGCTGGCAGCAGGTCCAGCACATCCTCTTCAGGGGCGAGCACCCAGCCAGCCCGCACGCCAGTGAGGCCCAGGGCCTTGTTGGGCGAATACAGCTGCCAGCAACGCGCGGCCAGCTCCGGCGCAACAGGATCTGTCCCGTGCAAGCGCAGAGGTTCGTAAGCGCGATCGATGGCCACGATACAGTTCGAACCTGCCGACAAGCGCCGAGCCAGTTTCAGCCAAAACGTTTCAGGCAAGCTGCGCCCAGTCGGGTTGCATGGCTCGCACAACCACAGCAAAACCGGTGCGCCATCTGCCGCG
>NZ_SCTN01000176.1 GCF_004297345.1 Aquabacterium sp.
TCGGTGGCACCCATCGCAGCAATGTCTTCTGCGGTGATCACGGTGGCAACGGCGGGCGCTCTGGTCAAGGGTTGGCGGGAGCCCGTGGCGATGCTCACGAAAGGCTGATCGCCGTAAACCTGAGACAGGTCTTCCTCGGTCGATTGGGCCCGCACGGGATGACTCCAGGTCAACCCGCATGTCAGCGTGACAAGCGCTAGAGCAATGCGGTTGAACGCAAAGCGGTGGACAGTCCCATGGCGCAGATGTGGGGGCATGTTGCCTCAGCTTTCATGTCATTGGGCCTTGAGGGCCAAGACTTCTGAGGGACTCACGTACAACTCAGGAGTCAGTTCTATTTGCGCGCCCTGCGCAGCGAGCAGTGCGCAGGAAATATACCTCCTCCCCCGTTCTTCGGACAAGGTGTGGTGTGGATGCCGCGCCGCTTGATCGCATCGGTTTGGAGAAACACCACGCGGTGAAACCTACTCAAGTTGGCTTGCCTTGAGTCGAAAGGAATCGATGGCCGGGTGCTTCGGCCATGTGAGCCGTCTCGACGCGCTACCCCTGGCAGGTTGCGGGCCTGACGGTTTCTTCATCAACCGTGGATCGAGGACATGACATGAACATGAAGCAATGGATGGGTCTTGCTGCGACTGCCCTGGCGATTCAGCCTGCAATGGCTGACACGCCTTCTACCAGTCCGTCTCGTTTGCCGCTGCTGATCATTGGTGCGTCCTATGCGGAGGGCAAAACGCCCTTCAACAACGGCGTGGCACCCTTGGGTGGTATATCGGTGGGTCTGGGTAGTTATTTGAGCGTGGGACAAGCCCTGACAAGAAATCCGCTCTTGCCGGGATATGTGATCAACGAGGGCCAGGCGGGTGCCACGACTTTTGGTCGGAGCAATTGCGCGCCAGGAGCCAGTACCTGTGGGCCCGCCACATGGGATGGTTACGCCGTTCAGTTGCAAAAAGCCTTGGCGCGCGTGGCGGTTCCTCCCAACTTCACGACCTATAACGCCAAGTACGTGTTGATCATGCCGCCCAATGACTGCCTTCACGCTGATGCCTTTGGCGTGCCGCAAGCTACGACGCAGCCTTGTTCAGCCGCTCAGATCAATCAGGTGGCCGATCGCCTGATCGCCGTGGGCAATCAGGCTCACGCGGCAGGTTTGACGCCCATCTACGGGGCCATGCCGACCTATAAACAACTCGACCTGCCCCTGTTTCGCAATCTGTATGGGTTGGCCTGGGTTATCGGTGAGGCAGATTACGGCGCCATGCGCGCAATCACGAGCGCCCGCATTCGTTCGGAAGTACCTGGGGCCATCGTGCTGGACATCTGGAAAGACTTTGCGCACATCGGTGATGGCATTCACCCCACGCCAGAGACAGCCCGCAGGGCGGCCCACATCATCGCCCAATCGCTGTTGATGATGGATCGCGTTCGCTGAGGCGAGGCAAGCCCTCAGGCCTCAGGCGCGTTGACCTCGTGCGCGAATGGCGCCCACTGTGAGCAGGCCCGCTACGGCCAGTCCGATCATGTCGGGTTCTGGCACGCTGGTCGTGTTCACGGTGAAGCTGAACTTGCGGGTGCGCAATGGGTCGTCATAGGAGGGCGCATACGAGAACTCGTATGCGCCGACGGCTGATGTGATGTGTTGCAGTGCCGGGGCTTGGTCAGCGTGCTGGAATAGTTCGTCCGTGTTGCTGGTGTAGGTCACGGTGAAGTGCTGGTAGCCCATCTCGCCGTGCGAGAACGCGGCTGACGTATCCAGGGTCAGGCGGCTGCTGCCATCGGCCAGCAGGCTGCGTGTGATGGTTGCGCCCGCTGGTGCACCAATCGAGCCTGATTGCCTGGATTCTCCAGCCAACTGCCAGTCGATCAGGCCCCATTCTCCATAGTAGAGATCGGCTTCTTCTTTTTGCAGTACGTCGGACTCGCCGGGCGCTGCACTGTAGGTCTGGGTCATGGCGACCTGGTCCAGGTCGATACGCAGTGTGCCGTCGATGGGGCCGTTGATGTCGCCCGTAGCGCTTGCCTTCAAAAGGTAGTTGTGTGGCGCGGCCTGAGCGCCAACCATTGAACCAGTCAGGATCAGCGTAGCCAGAATGTTGCGGCTTGATGAATGCATGAACAAACTCCGTGGTTTCATGTATTTTGCAATACGCAAAACGCATCAATCGTAAGCATCCTTCCGAGGTGGTTGCTGAATGTGTCCTGGGGGCGCGTTGGCAGCGATGTCAGGTGCCGCATTGATCCGGTTTGGGGGTGCGGGCCACGACCCAGGCTGACACGCTGCGTGCGCCGGCCTCCAGCAAGGCGTGTGCACAGGCATCCAGCGTCGCGCCCGTCGTCATCACGTCGTCGATGATGGCAACATGGCTGCCATCTATGATTGACTGCGCTGGTGCCGACACGTCAAACGCATCGCGGATCTGCAGGGCGCGTTCTTCTGCAGACAGGCTCATAAGGCGCTGTGTGTGCTGCCGTCGGGTCAAGACATCAAAGCGAGCCGGGATGGCAAGTTGCCGCTCCAGGTGTCTGGCCAAAAGCCAGGATTGGTTGTATCCCCGTTCAGACATGCGTTGTCGCGAAAGCGGAACGGGCAGCATCAGATCGACGCTGGCTCGGCGTTGGTGGATGCGTTCAGCCAGCATGGTCGCCAAGGGGCGGGCCAGCGCTGTAGCACCGTGAAATTTCAGCTTTGATATCAGGCCAGGCCAAGGGCCGTCATAGTCAACGGCGGCAATGGTGCGATCAAACTCG
>NZ_SCTN01000177.1 GCF_004297345.1 Aquabacterium sp.
TCCACAGCAGCGCGGGTAGCGTGCAGGGCGTCTTCAACGCGGGCCTTCTTTTCCTTCATTTCGACTTCGGTGGCAGCGCCAACCTTGATCACGGCAACACCGCCGGCCAGCTTGGCCACGCGTTCTTGCATCTTTTCACGATCGTAGTCGCTGGTGGCTTCTTCGATCTGGATGCGGATTTGCTTGACGCGAGCTTCGATGTCGGCAGCAGCACCGGTGCCATCGATGATGGTGGTGTTTTCCTTGCCCACTTCAACGCGCTTGGCTTGGCCCAGGTCAGCCAGGGTGACCTTGTCCAGCGCCAGGCCCACTTCTTCAGCGATGACCTTGCCGCCAGTCAGGATGGCGATGTCTTCCAGCATGGCCTTGCGGCGGTCGCCAAAACCTGGAGCCTTCACAGCCACAACCTTCAGGATGCCGCGGATGGTGTTCACGACCAAAGTAGCCAGGGCTTCGCCTTCGACTTCTTCAGCGATGATCAGCAGAGGACGGCCAGCCTTGGCAACTTGCTCCAGCGTGGGCAGCAGGTCACGGATGTTGGAGATCTTCTTGTCGTACAGCAGCACGAAAGGGTTGTCCAACAGGGCGGCTTGCTTCTCAGGGTTGTTGATGAAGTAAGGCGACAGGTAGCCGCGGTCGAATTGCATGCCTTCGACGACGTCCAGCTCGTTGTTCAGGCTCTTGCCGTCTTCAACGGTGATCACGCCTTCCTTGCCGACCTTGTCCATGGCGTTGGCGATGATTTCGCCGACGTCAGCGTCAGAGTTGGCGGAGATGGTGCCGACCTGAGCGATTTCCTTGGTGGTGGTGGTGGGCTTGGATTGCTTCTTCAGCTCGGCGATCAGGGCTGCAACAGCCTTGTCGATACCGCGCTTGAGGTCCATCGGGTTCATGCCGGCGGCCACGTACTTCATGCCTTCGCGCACGATGGCTTGAGCCAGCACGGTAGCGGTGGTGGTGCCGTCGCCAGCGTTGTCAGACGTCTTGGAAGCAACTTCCTTGACCATCTGGGCGCCCATGTTCTGCAGCTTGTCCTTGAGTTCGATTTCCTTGGCCACGGACACACCGTCCTTGGTCACGGTAGGGGCGCCGAACGAGCGCTCCAGCACCACGTTACGACCCTTGGGGCCCAGGGTGACCTTGACGGCGTTGGCCAGGATGTTCACGCCTTCAACCATGCGGTGACGGGCGTCTGCGCCAAAGATGACGTCTTTTGCTGCCATGTGAATTCTCCGAAATCAGTGAATGTGGGGGTGTCTTGTCTTGCTTGCGTCAGCGGGCCAATTACTTGGCGACGACGGCAAACAGATCTTCTTCGCGCATGACCAGCAGCTCTTCGCCATCGACCTTGACGGACTGGCCAGAGTACTTGCCGAACAGGACGCGGTCGCCCACAGCGACGTTCAGGGCGATGAAGTCACCCTTGTCATTGCGCTTGCCAGGACCGACGGCGAGCACTTCGCCTTGGTCTGGCTTCTCAGTGGCGGCGTCTGGGAGGACGATGCCCGAAGCGGTCTTGGTTTCTTGTTCCAGGCGCTTGACGATCACGCGATCGTGCAGAGGACGCAGTTTCATGACTTCTCCTGTCTCTTGAGACATCGGTTTGACAATGGCTTCCCAGTAAGTATTTACTCACTTAGAAGCAGATATGAGGCATATCCGACACGCACTGTTAGCACTCATGAGTGTCGAGTGCTAAAGATTATATGGACGAGTCTGAAAGTTTCAAGGGGGCGGGGACCAAACAAAACAGCTGTTGTCGAAGTTTGTAGAAGTTGGCACTTCTGATCAGCTACGGCTCAGGTGCACAGCCAGTTCATGTCCGCCCGCGAGATTCGGGTGCGGCACGCAGGCATAGGGCGGCCTGGGCCAGCGCCAGGCGGTCTCGGGCAACAGGGCCCGCATCGCATTGATGTCGCAGTGGTAGGGAGGGCCCTGAATCTGGCCCTCTTGCGTTGCAGCCGTGCGCAGGATCTGCATGAACAGGGCAAACAGGCTGCCGCCTGGGCGTACCCACGAGGCCAGTTGCCGGCCGTAGTCCACCCAAAGATCAGGGTGGAGCGCGCACATGCAGGTTTGCTCGTACACCGCGTCAAAAGGCCGATCGGGCGCGTAGCTCAACACATCGGCTTGCACGATCTCGGCTTGCACGCCTTCCTGAGCGCAGCGTGCGCGCGCCTGCTCAACGGCGGCCTGGGTGTAGTCCAACCCAACGACCTCAAAGCCGCTGCGGGCCAGTTCCACCACCTCCCAGCCGCGCCCGCAACCGGGCACCACGATGCGGCAAGGTTGAAGCACGCCGCTGTCCAGCCATGCCAGCAACTGCGGGCTGGGGCCGCCGCGATCCCAGCCGGTTTCCTGCTTGTTGAAACGCTCTTGCCAGAAATCAGCGGTGGGGCCTGCCATGGGTGGATCCTGTTTTATCTCGATCAGGCCTTCTTGACGAACTCTGTCTTGAGTTGCATCGGGCCGAAACCATCGATCTTGCAATCGATGTCGTGGTCGCCGTCGATCAGGCGGATGTTCTTGACCTTGGTGCCCACTTTCACGACGGACGAAGAACCCTTGATCTTCAGGTCCTTGATCAGAGTGACCGAGTCGCCATCTTGCAGCACGTTGCCATGGGCGTCCTTCCAGACGCGGGCCTCGGCCACCGCTTCGGCAGGCGCGCTGGCGCTCCACTCATGCGCGCACTCGGGGCAGATGAGCATGTCGCCGTCCTGGTAGGTGTACTCGGATTGGCATTGGGGGCAGGACGGCAAGGTACTCATGGGAATGCTTTCTTGTTCATATACGGGATCCCTTTGGAGTCTACCGCGCCGGTTTCGCTTACCCCCACAAGATAAGTTGCATTACAAATACAGCTTAAAATTCCGCCCCATTGCACGTACGGCCCACGCTCATGCTCCCTCCTCTACATGACCCGACAGCCAATCGATGGGCGCCCGACATGCAAGCCTGGCGTGAATGGCTGCGCGCCTTCCTCCCGGCCCCGATTGCAGTCGATGGCAAAGAACGCGTGCGTGCCATCGCTGGCGCGCTGCTGGGCATCCTGTTCACGGCCAGCATCAGCCGCCTGCTCACAGGCTCGGTGTTCGTGGGTGCCTGGCTGGTGGCGCCACTGGGTGCGAGTGCCGTGCTGGTGTTTGCCGCACCAGCCAGCCCACTGGCACAGCCCTGGTCGGTCGTGGGCGGCAATGTGATTTCCGCTTTGGTCGGTGTGGCCTGCGCCACCTGGATCCCGGATGTGGTGCCCGCTGGTGCCCTGGCCGTGGCGCTGGCCATCACCGTGATGTTTGCACTGCGCTGCCTGCACCCGCCGGGGGGGGCCATGGCGTTGACCGCTGTGCTCGCCCACGCCTCACATGGGCACTTTGCGATTGGCGCCGCGCTGATCAACTCGCTGTTGCTGGTGCTGGTGGGGGTGCTCTATAACGCCATGACGGGTCGCGCCTACCCTCACACGCAGTTGGCGCCGCGTCCCCAGACCAGCAGCCAGAAAACCCGCTTCATATCTGAAGACCTGGACAAGGTGCTGGCGCGCTACAACCAGGTGCTGGACATCAGTCGCGATGACCTGGAGGCTCTGTTGCAGGAGGCCGAAATGGAAGGCATGCGCCGGCGCCTGCAAGACATCCGCTGCCAGGATGTGATGACGCGCGGTGTGATCACGGTGGAATTTGGCTCCTCACTGGAAGAAGCCTGGAACCTCATGCAGCAGCACCGCATCAAGTCCCTGCCGGTGATCGACCGCTCGCGCCGCGTCGTGGGCATCATCACCATGGCCGACTTCCTGCGCAGCGCCGGGCTCACCGGGCATCAGGGCTTCGCCGCCCGCTTGCGCGAATTCATCCGCCCCGATGGCCTGCTGCAATCCGACAAGCCTGAAGTGGTGGGCCAGATCATGACTCGGCAGGTGCGCGTGGCCAGCGCCAATCGCCACGCCATCGAGCTGATGCCTTTGTTCACCGACGCGGGCCATCACCACATCCCCGTGATCGATGATGACAAGCGCATCGTGGGCATCATCACGCAGTCGGATTTCGTTCGGGCCTTGCATCAGCTAGAGTGAAGCCATGCAACTGACGCACTTCACCGATCTGGGCCTGCGCGTACTGATGTACCTCACGCATCAGGACCGCACCGAACCGGCCACCATCAACGAGATCGCGCAGCAGTTCGGCGCCTCGCGCCATCACCTGGTGAAGGTGGTGCACTTTCTGGGGCAACAAGGCTGGATCCTCACCACGAGGGGCAAAGGCGGTGGGCTGGCCTTGGCGCAGCCAGCCGGCTCATACCGACTGGGGCAAATCATCCGCGTACTGGAACGCTCCCCGGATCTGATTGATTGCGCCGAGCCGCCATGCGGGCTGCGAGGCAATTGCCAGCTCAAGGGCTTGCTGGATCAGGCGCTGGACGCTTTCTACGGCACGCTGGACAAGCACACCCTGGCCGATGCGGTGGCCTCGCCCACGAGTGAGGCCATCATCACGCTGCACCGGCTCAGGCCGATGGCGTCATAGCGCCAGGATCTTGGTGATGTAGCGCCGCCCCATGGCGTCTTGCGCAATCAACCACAACGCGTAGTCCACGGCATCACTGGGCACGCTGGAGAACGCGGGAATGATGACCTGATTGGCGCTCAGCGGGCTGATGGAGAACACCTGCTTGGTGGGCGCATTGGTTGCAGGCCGGGTGATGACGGCACGCACTTCAATCACGCGCAAACCTGGATTGGCGGCGGCCCATGTGCTCCATGTCACGGTCATGCCGCTCATCACATCAGCCTGCAGCAATGGCGTGCTGGCCGACAGGCCATCGGGCACGGGATAGACACTCTGATTGGCGGTCGATGGCAAGTCTGCCGACAGGATCTGGCTGTTGGTCTCGCCCACGCCGATGCCAGTGGTCGTGATCTGGAATCGCGAACCGGGGCGAGTGTCAGTGGGGCCCAGCCAGCTGTGATTGGTGGTCGGCAGCACATAGTCCACCACCAGATCACCCGTTTCATAACCCAGACTGGATTGGCTGCTCAAGCACAGGGGCGCAGCGCTTATGCCGCAGTTGTAGAAATGCGAGGTACCCGAAGGCGCCACCACGTCGGCGATCATGGGGGTGACCGAATCTGAGGCTTGAATCAAGGTCAAGAGACCCAGCCCTGGGTTGGGCGCGGTTGGTGAGGTTGGCAAGGCACTGCCATCGCCATTGAGATAAAGCCAGGAAGCGGGATTGATGGACCAGGCGGTCTGCCTGTTGTTGCCCACGAAGGACCAACTGCTCGTGGTGGTCACATAGTTGGCCACGTTCTCGAACACCGCCTGGATGTTGCCAGAGCCATCGCGAACCAGCGCAGACACCCTGACCTTGGTGCATCGCGCCACGAAGGGATAGTCCATGCAGCCCAGCACCATGAACGAAGACAACTGGTAGCCGCTGGCGCCGTAGCCTGCCAGCACGGTGCCGACAGACAAGGCGTTCAAACCGTCTTGCTGCACGAAGGTACTGGCAAACAAGGGTTTGTTGGTGGCAATGTCCAGCGTAGCCAGCTCCGCCGCGGTGATCGTGGGGCGCAGGTTCTCGTTGATCTTGGCGCGAATGGTTTCGAGCCCGCTCAAGGTCGTGATCAATGCCGATGTGCTGGTCGTGGTCTTGATCGTGGTGATGGTGGCGGCTGACGCAACAGCGGGTGTCGCCGCATTGAGGCTGGTGCGTGCGGTGGCCAGGTTGACCACGACTTCAGGACTACCCAGATTGGTCGAAGGACTGCAAGCCGTGCTGGGATTGCAAGGCTGCAGCAAACGGTTGGACAGTTGCAGCAACTCCTCACTGAGGTTGTTGCGGCTGAACTGGATTCGCAGGCTCTCGATCACGGCATCCAGGCCGGTCTTGTCGGGGCTGAAGGTGGCGTCGCTGAAAAAATCGACCAAAGCGGCGTTGGTCAACCGTGCATCGTTGAGGTTCGAGCGAATCACCGTCTTGACGAAGTCGCTGGCCACGGTCAGGGAAGCACTGCTACCCAGCAAGGACCAACGGGCCGTGCGAACGGATGCGCTGCCGGTGGCGGCAGCCTTGCCAGACTGGAAGAACGGCGTTGGGTCGCCCCCCATCAACAAGGCCACCACGGCATTGGTGAGCGGATTGATGTTGGCAATCGTGCGCGTGGCCACGCCACTGACCACCGTTTGCACAACGGAATGCAAGGCCACAGGCGTGCCACCCATGTCCACACCAGTCACCTCAACGAACAAGGGCAAGGTGGGAGAGGAGCAACTCAAGACCAGGCTGTACGTGCCATCTGCCAGCGCCGTGTTGGTTGAACCGCAACTCGCGCCGGTGGCGTCCAGTGCCGTCACCACAGCACCGATCAAGGGCGTGCCCGTTGCGACCACACCGGACAGGGTCACGGGGCCGCTGATTGAACTGCCACCGCCGCTACCACTGCCAGATCCGCCCGACGAGGTCGAACTACCGCCCCCGCCGCCTCCGCCACAGGCCGTCAACGCAAGCGCCACGGCAAAGCCACACACCCAGGCCATGAGCGGCGAGCGCTTGGGGGTTAACGGTGTTTGCATGGCACAACCTCGAAAATGAAATGGACGCACCCTTGGCAAGGGTCCATGTCATTGTCTGGATTGCGCCTCCCACCGAAGGCTGGATAAAGCGGGGCTTCAGCCGCCTGACGCCAGCTTCGCCATCACCTTGGCAATTTCCTGCTGGGACTGGGCCAGGCCACTGCCAGGCACCGTCTCGTGATGCTGCGAATTGATCTGTGCAAATTGGGTTGCCACCTGCTCTGGCGCGTCGGCGCCCACACCGATCAGCACGCCATCGGTCAAAGTGATGTGCGCCGCAGCGAACACACCTGCGCCGGCATTCAGGATGGCGCGCGTCGGCGCCTGCTCGCTGGCGAGGAACAACACGCCGGGCGTGACGCTCTCAGGCGTCAGCATCTTGAGCACCTCGGGCGGCATGATGTCTTGCGTCATGCGCGTGGCCGCCGTGGGCGCCAGGCAGTTGACCCGCACGTTGTACTTCTCGCCCTCCAGCGCCAGGGTCTGCATCAGGCCGACCAGGGCCATCTTGGCCGCACCGTAGTTGGCCTGCCCGAAGTTGCCGTACAGGCCGGACGAGGATGTTGTGAAGATGATGCGGCCATAACCTTGCGCCTTCATGATCTCCCAGACGGCCTTGGTGCCGTAAACAGCGCCCATCAGGTGCACATCCACCAGCAAGCGGAAGTCATCCAGCGTCATCTTCGAAAAACTCTTGTCCCGCAGGATGCCGGCATTGTTGACCAGGATGTCCACCCGGCCCCAGGCCGCCATGGCCTGGTCGATCATGGCCTGCACGGCAACCGGATCCGTTACCGAACCGGTATTGGCCAGCGCCTCGCCGCCGGCGGCGCGGATTTCGGCCACGACTTTGTCAGCCGCCGATTCGCCCGCCGCGCCAGGCACGGAGCCATCGCGCGCAGCGCCCAGGTCATTGACCAGCACCTTGGCGCCACGGGCAGCCAGTTGCAGTGCGTGACTGCGGCCCAGGCCACCACCTGCGCCTGTCACGATGGCCACGCGCCCGTCAAATCGAATGTCTGCGCTCATGTTTCTCTCAGCTTGGGTTGGACAACACAGCCCACATCATGCGGGATCCGAATCCCCCGTGAAAACCCTGAAACGCGTTCCGTGAGGATTTCGCGATCGCTTCCCGCCTTGTCGCCATCCATGCCTTGTTGTCGCATTGACGTATACGTCAACCGATCAACTTCTTCGTAAACTCGTATCAAACAGTTACCAACGAGACATCCCCACATGAGCGACTTCAAGAAAAACGCCCCAGGCGAGATCGTTCCCCGCGAAAAGCTCGACTTCAAGCTCGACGAGAAGACACCTCGCTGGTGGTTTGGCGGCAAGGCCTTCCAGACCCGTCTGTTCGACGGCATGCAGGCCGCCTTCCCCGATGGCGAGCGTTACTTCATCACCAGCGTGCGCGCTTTCCGCAAGCAGATCACCGATGCGAAGATGGCCGAGGACGTGAAGAACTTCATCCGCCAGGAAGGCCAGCACGGCATCGCGCACACGCACTACAACGACCTGCTGCGCAAGCAAGGCGTGGCTGTGGACCAGATCCTGGTGGATGCCAAAGCCTTGTTCGACAAGTACAACCGCGTTTACTCGGCTGAATACAACCTGGCCCTGACCGCCGCCTTCGAACACTTCACGGCCATGATGGCCCAGATGCTGTTCGAGACCAAGGACGTGATGGCCCCAGCCGACGAGAACGTGCGTGCCATGTGGGCCTGGCATGCCATCGAAGAGATGGAGCACAAGGCCGTGGCCTTCGACGTGATGCAGCAAGTGGCCAAGGTGGGCTACTTCAAGCGCTGCATGGCCATGACCCACGCGCTCTACAAGGTGGTGGTCGACAGCATGCGTTTGACCAATCTGCTGCTCAAGGGCGATGGTTTCTCGTTTGGCCAGCGCATGGTGATGTGCGCCAAGGGTGCCTGGTGGCTGTATGGCCCAGGCGGCTTGTTCGCACGCAACACGCTCAAGCTGATGGAGTACTACAAGCCTGGCTTCCACCCCTGGCAGCACAAGGTCATCCACAGCTACCCGGTGTGGGTGCGCACCTTCGAATCCACGGGCGATCCGATGCGTGCAGGTGCAGCGCTGTTCCAGGCCGCACGCTGATCCATCCTTAGCCGTAAAGCACCAACAGGCCGCCAAAGTGCGGCCTGTGTGCATTTCTCTACGCCTTGAATGACGCATCTAGGGCGAACCCTTCTTGTTGCACGCGCGGCAACAGCGCGAAGATGAAGCGACTCGGACGGGGGCCCCATGGCTGTCTCGGTATTTGACCTGTTCAAGGTGGGCATCGGCCCATCGAGCTCGCACACGGTAGGCCCGATGCGGGCAGCCAAGCTCTTTGCCCATCGCCTGCTCGCATCTGCGCAGCTTGACGCCGTGCGCCGGCTGCGCATCGAGCTTTACGGTTCGCTGGGCGCCACGGGTTATGGGCATGGCAGCGACAAGGCTGTGCTGCTCGGGCTCATGGGGCACGACCCCGACACCGTGCCGGTAGATGACATTGATCAGTTGATCGCCAACGTGCGGCGTGAAAGCAGCCTGCCTTTGCTGGGTTCACACGAGGTGCATTTCAACGAGGAGCAAGACCTGCTCTTCATTCCCCAGCAGTCACTGCCTTTTCATCCCAACGGCTTGCGCTTCTCTGCTTTCGATGGGCAGGGTGAACTGCTGCAGCAAGCCGTGTATTACTCGGTGGGCGGCGGCTTTGTGCTCAGCCAGGAAGCGGCGGATGACACCAGCAGACAGCAGCAAATCGCCCCGGATGCCGATGTACTGCCTCTGCCTTTCCACAGCGGCGCGGACCTCCTGGCGCTGACCGCACAACACGGCATCAGCATGGCCGAACTCATGCGCCGCAACGAGCGCCATTGGCGCGACGACACACAGATCGATGAAGGCCTGATGCGAATCTGGCATGCAATGCAAGCCTGCGTACAACGTGGATGCGAGCATGGCGGTGTGCTGCCAGGCGGCTTCCAGGTCACGCGACGCGCCCCGGGCTTGCATGCCAGGCTCACGGCCACCAACGTCACGCACGACCCTTTGCATGTGATGGACTGGGTCAACCTGTTCGCCCTGGCCGTCAACGAAGAAAACGCAGCCGGTGGCCGCGTGGTCACAGCACCAACCAACGGTGCCGCTGGCATCGTGCCCGCCGTGCTGCACTACTACTGGCGCTTTGTGCCCGGCGCATCTGAACAGGGCGTGATGAGCTTCCTGC
>NZ_SCTN01000178.1 GCF_004297345.1 Aquabacterium sp.
GCAACGTGGCACTCAGGCAGTCCTACTTCCACAACGGCGTCTTCCACTCCCTGAAGCAGGTGCTGGACTTCTACGTGACGCGCGACATCCATCCCGAGCGTTGGTACGGCAAAGACCAGCGCGGCCATGTCATCGTCTACGACGATCTGCCACCAGCCTACCGCGCCAACGTCAACCAGGACGCGCCCTTCAAGCCCTTGCCCAACGGCCAACCGCGCCTCAATGAACGGGAGATTCGCGATCTGGAAGCCTTCCTGCGCACGCTGACGGATGGTTATGTGCCACCGCCCGTCAAGTTGCTGATGCGCACAGCCTCACGTTGAAGCGCCATCAAGCAGAACGCCCGAATGACCACACGCTGTGCCATCGCAACGTCACACATGATGCGCATGCTATCGGGCGGTCCGCAGTCTGTGGCTGATGTTGCCCGAGACCTTCTCTTGCATGATGTGCAAGGCGCATGACAGCAGCAGGCAGTACAGCTTCATCCCCTTTTATTCAAAGCCCATCATGACCCCATCCCTGATCAAGCTCACCGCCATGTGCGCAGCCGTGTCGGCCGTTGCACTGTCTTCCGTGGCACAAGCCCAGACCACCGACCCCGTGGTGCTGACCTTCTCGACCGTGGGCGATTCGCGCCAGGATCCATCCAAGGTGGATTCGACCCAGAAGCCCATGAGCCAGCAGGATTACAACTGGCTGCAAAACAGCAAGGCCTGGTCGCGCCTGATGCGTGAGATCAGCAGCAAGAAAGCCAATGTGCTGTTCTTCAACGGCGACATGATCATGGGCTACGGCAACGCCGATGTGTCCACCGTCTCGACCAACAGCGTGGCCGGTGTCGTGAACTCGGATCTGGTGCGCTACTACACCCAGTCGGCCTTCTGGCGCGGCATGGTCGCCCCCTTGATCGAGAACGGCACTTACGTGGTGCCCGTGGCTGGCAACCATGAAGTGCAATGCCGCAGCGGTGCCGTCACCACCGGCACAGGCATCGTGGCCTCCATCACCAGCAACACAGCCTGGGGCAACATCACCTGCAAGGACGTGAACGGCAACGCCGCCACTGGCAAGCTGGGCATGAAGACCAACGAAGATGCCTGGCGCGCCAACTACGGTGACCTGATCATCGACTCGGCCCGCATGAACGCTGTGCTGCCCGCAGGCCAGACGGTCGCCAACATCAGCGCCACAGCCCCTGGCGCCGCTGACGGCCTGAGCACCGACCAGAGCAAGCTGAGCTACAGCTTCGACGTGGGCAACAACCACTTCGCCATCATCAACACCGACCCCGCTGGCGCCGATTCAACCGCCCCAGCCAACTGGCTGAGCGCCGACTTTGCTGCAGCCCAGGCCCGTGGTGCCCAGCACTTCTTCGTGTTCGGTCACAAGCCTGCCTACACCTACTTCTACAACAGCAGCGCCACTGCTGGCGGCCTGGATGCCAACGCGGCAGGCACGGCCAACCGTGATGCTTTCTGGAGCACCATCGAGTCCTACGGCGCCACTTACTTCTGCGGTCACGAGCACACCTACAACATGTCGCAGCCCGTGATCAAGAACACGGACGGCACCACCCGCACCAGCTCGGCCTATCAAGTGCTGGTCGGTTCTGGCGGCTCGCCGTTTGACGCTGCGACCCTGGCTGCCGGCGAACCCGTGACAGACCGCTACTACGCCTTCGCCAATGTGCGCGTGTTCCAGAGCGGCAAGGTGCAGATCGATGCCTACGGCTTCAGCGACACCTATGGCCCCACCAAGCTGCTGCAAAGCGTGACCCTGGCCCATTGATCGGCTGATCATCACAAGGAAGCACCATGAACACCAAGATGATTCGCCAGACGCTGGCTGTGGCCGCCGCAGCCGCCATCGCCCTGCCCCTGCAGGCGCACGCCTATGACGTCGTCAACAGCAACACCCCAGTCAATGGCCTGATCCTGTCCAACACCATCGACAGCAGCAATTCGATGGCCGAGAAGTTTTCGGTCTCTGCTGCCACACAGATCGACAGCGTGCTGGCCTATGTGCTGTCCAACGACGTCGCAGGCGACACCGGCAAAACCTTCAGCATCGCGCTGTACGCCGACTATGGCAACCTGCCCGCCTTGAATCTGGGACAGTTGTTCCAGGCCACGGCCACCTATGCCGCAGACGGCTGGAATGGCGTCACGGGCCTGAACTGGACGCTCAATGCCGGTAGCTACTGGCTGGCTCTGGAGGCGAGTGCAGACAGCAACAGCGCCACCTACCTGCAAGCGCCTAACGGTGCGCTGCCTGTGGCCCAGGCCGTGGCCTATTACGCAGGCGGCCCGAGCTACGTTGGCACCAGCTTGTCGGAGTCCTTCGGCCTGCACGTCACCGCCGTCACACCCGCCGTGCCCGAGCCTGGCAGCCTGATGCTGATGTTGACCAGCCTGGGTATCCTGGGGCTGACCACACGTCGTCGCCGCTGATCCCTTCGGTCAAGGCAGGTTAGAGTGCGTACCTTGTACGTGGCTCAACCTGCCTTTTCCATTTCAACGTGATCATCCTCGGCATCGACCCCGGTCTGCAGACCACTGGCTTTGGCGTCATCGAATCCGATGGCCCGCGCCTGCATTACGTGGCCAGCGGCACCATCAAGACCAAAGAAGCGGCGCAAGGTGATCTGCCTACACGGCTGAAGCTGATCTTCGAAGGTGTGCGTGAAGTGGTGGGCCGCTATGAACCTCAGCAGGCTTCGGTCGAAATCGTGTTCGTGAACGTGAACCCGCAATCCACGCTGCTGCTCGGCCAGGCGCGCGGCGCGGCCATCGCGGGCTTGCTGTCCACGCCCGCATCCCCTTCGGTTGCGGAGTACACCGCCTTGCAGATGAAGAAGGCGGTCGTGGGCCACGGTCACGCAGCCAAGGCGCAGATCCGGCACATGGTGATGCGCCTGCTGGACCTGCCACGCGAGCCGCATAACGACGCCGCCGACGCCCTGGGCCTGGCCATCTGCCATGCGCACGCAGGGCATGCGATGGCCCAGATGGCCAAAGCCACGGACCTGGCTCGACGCACACACGCCCAGATCAAGGGCGGGCGCGTTTACTGAAGCACCCGCTTACTGGCCATCCTTGATCAAGCGCCCGGAAGCCGATTGCACGGGGCGAGCGTTCATCGGATAGAGCTTGGAAAAGACGCCGATCTGCTCGCGCGACATGCCAGCAGGCTGCTTCATCACCATCCACAACACGCCTTCAGAGCAAGGCGGCGTGGTGAGCGAGCCCATATAGGTGTAGTACTGGCGCTGCTCGGGCAGCAACTGACTCAGATCGATCTGGCTCATGGCGCCTTGCTCGGAATTCTTCTCCAGCGGCAGGTTGTTCCAGACTTGTTGCACCACAGGGTGGGCCTTGCCCTGGTCCATCAGCACGGCCACCACGGCCAACTTGCCATCCATGTCCTTGTGCACCAGGTGCGCCACCATTTCATATTGGCGGCCATTGATGCGCTCTTCGCTGGGGCGATGGAAGTGAAACTGGATCAATTCATAGCGATGGCCCATCACCGTGATGCCATTACCGGGCTCCACATTGACCTGCACCGTGTGGCCGTTGTCGATCACGCGGAAGTTGGAGGGGCGGTAGTCGAACTGGATCGGGTCCAGTTGAACGGGGATGCCCTCGCGGATGTCGATGGGGCTTTGGCGCTTGCCCAACATGCATTGCTGGAACTCGGGCTTGAGGCGGCCCCAGCTTTCAGGGCCGGTGTCACCGCTGTAGGCCCAGTGCACATCGTGGCCATTGGGATTGGGGCTGTGCGCCTCACCACCAGGCTTGCCGCCAGGGCCTGCATGGGGATCCTGCGGCAGCAACGCACCATGGGCATCGTTGGAGGCCACCGCTTCGGACGCAGCGCCATGAGCGCCCGCAGCCGATCTAGCCTTGGTCACCGGCTTGGGTCGCAACCGCACGACCGGTGCCGGCTCGCGCTTGGTGCGCACTTCGGCGATTTTCTGGTCGATCAGATCGCGCAACTCGGCCATGGACACGTTCGAACGTGCGTCCGACGCACTCTCGCTGCGTGCGCTGGGCTCCTTGCGTGACTCACGTCCTTCCCCTCGCCCCTCACTACCCCGCCCCTCACTCTTGCGCGAAGACTCGGCCCTGGGTTCGGAGGCACGCTCATCGGACCGCCCCTCTGCGCGGCGCCCGCCTTCACGGCCTTCGGCACTCTGTGCCTCCGCTTTCAGATTGGGTTTGAGCGACGGCCTGATGCTGGCCTCTTTGGCATCCCCGCTTTCGGCGGGTGCTTCCCCGTGGCCATGTCCATCCGCCGCATAGGCGCCCAGGACCAGGGCCATGCTGGCTGCCAGGGTGAAGACTTTGGCCAAACGTAAACGCAACGCATCCATCATGATCGACTCTCCGCAATACGACGGAGATTTCGGCCAGTAAAACGCCGAACTTGAATGCGTGCGATGTGAAAAAAGTGTGAAGTCAGCCGATAGGCCGGATTCTGTGCAGCCCCGTGTCTCGCGACGCTGAGCTGTGACCGCCATTCCTCTGGGCCGCCTGTCGCCAGAACGGCTCGATGCCACCTACCCGCACACTCCCCGGGACAGGTCAACGTGTGCCTATTTGGTGTTGCTGCGCGTAGAGATTGCCCGTTTCACCCGGACTTAACCGGCTCGTCTCTGTTGCTCTGATCCTCACCTTACGGTGGAGAGGTGTTACCTCCTACGCTACCCTGTGCAGTCCGGACCTTCCTCCAGTGCGGCCTTTCGGCGATTGCACCAGCGGCGGTCTGGCTGACTTCACGGGCGCGATTATCCCCCCAATATCGAGCGAACGGGGTCAAAAACCAGCTTGCTGCAGGCTGCGCAGGAAATCCTGCGGCTTCTGGAAGCCCACCACCTGGGCCGCGGTGCGCTCCTGGCCTTGCGCATCAAAGAAGATGATGCCGGGCGGGCCGAACAGCTTGAATCGCTGGAGCAAGGCGCGATCGTCTGCCGAATTGACCGTCACGTTCGCCTGCAGGACCACCGCACCGCTCAAGCGAGCCTGCACCTGCGGATCAGAGAAGGTTTCGTGCTCCATTTCCAGGCAGGAGGTGCACCAATCGGCATAAAAATCCAGCATCACCGGTTTGCCATGGGCCTTTGCCTGGGCCAACGCGGCATCCAGCTCGGCCACGGTGCGCACGCGCTCGAAAGGCAACACGCTGCGATGTGCCGAGGTAGCCGGCGCCACACCCGCCAGCGATTGCAGATAAGGCCAGGCGGGGCGCGCCACCCACACGGCCATACCCAGCATCAACACACCGAACAAGGCCTTGACGGCTTTCATCCAGGGCCCGGTTCGCGGCAACAAACTGCCAGCAGACAGCCCGACAAGCAGCAAGGGCACGCTCATGCCCCAGGCCATGGCATACAACGCCGTGCCGCCCAGCACCACATCATGCGTCTGGCTGATGTACAGCAGCGCCCCCGCCAGCGGCGCCGACACGCAGGGGCTGACCACCAGCGCCGACACCACGCCCATCACAAACACGCTGATGAACTTGCCACCCGGCAACTTGCTGGAACCCGCCCCCAACCAGCTTTGCACGGAAGCAGGCAACTGCAACTCGTACAGGCCGAACATGGACAAGGCCAACAAGACCATCAAGGCGGCAAAAGCCAGTACCACCCAAGGATGCTGCAGATAGGCGGACAAGCCCTGCCCCAGCAAGCCGGCCGCCACCCCCAGCGCCGTGTAGACCAGCGCCATGCCTTGCGAGTAACTGAGCGCCAGTGCGAAACCACGGCCGCGGCTCACGTGCTCCTTCTGCCCCACGATGATGGACGACAGAATAGGCACCATGGGCAGCACGCAGGGCGTCAGAGACAGCAGGACGCCAGCCAGCAGGAAGACGGGCACCACGGTCCACCATTGCCCCGAAGCCAGGGCCCGGCTGATACCACCATCATCCGACTGCGCCGAAGCAGGTTGCTCGGTCTTGTCCGATGCGCCAGCGGATCCCGTTGCCACAGCGCCAGAAGTCGAGCCCACCGCCAGGATTTGGCCGTGCTCATTCAGCTTCAACAGCACCCGTTTTTTCTGGGGCGGATAACAAAGCCCGGCATCTGCGCAGCCTTGATACACCACCGTCAATTCATGCTCGCCGTGCAGGCTCTCAGGCACCGAGACCGTCCCGGAGACATCGCCGTGATAGACCTCCAGCACCTTGTCAAAAGTCGGATCGTGCTTGGATTGGCCGGGGGGCAGATCCCATTTCAACGAGATAGGCGATGCCCCGGAACCCGCATCCAGACGGGCCTCCAGGCGTTCGCGGTACAGGTACACGCCACGCGCCAGGGTGAAATCAACCAGCAAGGTATGGGGCCCGGCCTGACTCACCTGCGCCTGAAACGCCTTCTCGGGCGGCAGGAAGGTTTGCGCCTGCAATGGCCCCATCAAGAGCATCAGGAACATGCCCTGGATCACACACAAGATGCGCCAAGGCGCGACAATCCACTTGATCTGATTCATGACCGACATTCTGCCCGGCCTGGGCTTATCCTGTCTGGTCTGCACATTGTTCGCCCCGATCACGCTCAGGAGTCCCACATGAAAGCCAACAACATCCTCGAAACCATCGGCAAGACCCCTCACGTGCGCATGAACCGACTGTTCGGCACCGGCCCGGAGGTGTGGATCAAGGCCGAGCGCGCCAACCCCGGCGGCTCCATCAAGGACCGCATCGCCCTGGCCATGGTGGAAGAGGCTGAACGCAGCGGCGCCCTCAAGCCAGGCGGCACCATCATCGAGCCGACCTCCGGCAACACCGGCGTGGGCTTGGCCATGGTCGCGGCCGTCAAGGGCTATCGCCTGATCCTGGTCATGCCAGACAGCATGTCCATCGAACGCCGCCGCCTGATGCTGGCTTACGGCGCCAGCTTTGATCTGACGCCGCGCGAAAAAGGCATGAAGGGTGCGATTGCCCGAGCCCAGGAACTGGCCGCCGAAACCCCTCTGTCCTGGATCCCTCAGCAGTTCGAAAACCCGGCCAACATCACCGTGCATGAGCAAACCACCGCTCAGGAAATCCTGGCCGACTTCCCCGATGGCTTGGATGCCTTGATCACCGGCGTGGGAACGGGTGGCCACCTCAGCGGCTGCGCCAAGGTGCTCAAGGCAGCCTGGCCCAATCTGAAGGTGTTTGCCGTCGAGCCCAAGGCCTCGCCCGTGATCTCCGGCGGCCAACCCGCCCCGCACCCCATCCAGGGCATTGGCGCCGGCTTCATCCCCGCCAACCTGAAAACCGAGCTGCTGGACGGCGTGATCCAGGTTGACGCAGAAGACGCGCGTGAATTCGGCCGCCGCGCCGCCAGTGAAGAAGGCATGCTGGTAGGGATTTCCTCAGGCGCCACGCTCGCGGCCATCGCCCAGAAGCTGCCAGACTTGCCTTATGGCGCACGCGTGCTGGGCTTTTGCTACGACACCGGTGAGCGCTACCTGTCCGTTGAAGGATTCCTGCCGGCCTGACGCAGGCACCTTGCCTCGCCCCCTTTCGCCATCCATGCCCACCAAACGCCGCAACTTCCTGGATTCGTCCTCATCGCCCTGGCCCATGCTGATCGCCCTGATCGCCAGCGTGCCGGCTTTCTATGACTCGATGATGCCCACCCCGGCCACCTGGGCCACCTGGATGTACGTGGTCAGTGGGGTGGTGGTGCTGTTCTCGGCGTGGCGCGTGCAGCGAATGGTGGAAGGGCGAACCCGATCACCGAACAGCGGCAAGACGCGCCCCTGGGGGCACCACCCGCTGGAACTCAAGCTGGACTGGTTCCTGGGCGTGGCCTTGCTGCTCAACGCGGTACTGCCGCAAAGCAATGAATCCGAGCCCTCTCTGATCTGGCGCTTGGTCATCGCGGTGTTGATGCTCTACCGTCTGCTCAAGATCAGCCTGCCGCTGTTCACGGAAACAGGCCTGGCCCGCTTGCTGGCCATGGGCGCCACGGTGCTGGCATTGTGCGGCATCGGCTTTTACTGGCTGGACCCGGAGGTCAACTCTCTGCACGACGGTTTGTGGCTGGCCTTCTCGACCGCTGCGACCGTGGGCTATGGCGACATCGTGCCCAGCAGCACGGCATCGCGCATCTTCTCGGTCTTCGTGGTGCTGTTGGGCTATGGGCTGCTGTCCCTGGTCACGGCCAGCATCGCTGCCATGTTCGTGGGTTCACAGGAACGCAAAGTGGAGCGCGAGATCCTGCACGACATGCACATGCAGCTCAAGGAAGTGCGGCATGAAATCGCCGAACTGCGCCAAAGCATCGAGGCCGCCAGGCGCGAATACCCGGCGGCCTCCTCGTCGGCAACGCCAACCAGTCGCCCGGTGCCGCATGACACCGAGCATCACTGATTCAATCCTTCACTTCACGGTGATCGTGCCGCTCTTGGACGAGCCGCCCACACCTTGCACCGTCACATCCAGCGTACCTGCAGGCAACACGGGTGTCACCGCCGTGATCTTGGTTGAGGACGCCACCGTGTAGCTGGCAGCTGGCACGCCACCGAAAGTCACGTCGCGGGCGTTGTTGAAGTTGGTGCCGTAAATGGTGATGGTCTTGCCACCGGCCACCACCGTGCTGGATGGCCATACGCTGCTCACCGTGGCAGGTGACACAGCCGTACCGGCAATGGTCACGGACACGATCGTGGTTGGTGGGTTGGGCACATCACAATCCACACGACGCGAGTCCAGCACCTGACCTGCGTTGTTCTTCAACTGCACAACCGCACCAGTGCGCCCCACATACAAGGCGGTGTCCGAGCCAGTCGACAAGGCCTTGAACGGGCCGATGGACAGGTCACTGTCGGCGGGGAAGCGCACGACCGCATCCTGGCCATGCGACACAGCCGTTTCAGAACCAGTGATCGTGCCCTTGGCTGCCATGTTCACCATGACGGGGGCCGTGTTCGTGGAAGAGAACTCCAGCAGGTCCACATAGGCCGAGGCACGCGTGGCAGCAGGCACCTGGTTGAGCAACTCATCCACCACGGGCGCGGGCAGCACGATGCGGCCATAGCCGGTGCCAGCATTGAACACCTCGCCTGGCGCATACAGCACGGGCGCCACGCCATTGAAGGTGCCGTCCACCTGGCGACGGCCCAGTCCCTGCACGTTACACGACAGCGGGAAACGCAGGCTGCCTGTCTGCGTGTTCATCGGCGTATCCAGGTCTTCCGTCCGGATATTGGTGTGGGGTGCCGAGACCTCGTCACTGTGCTGACCGGAAATCGTCATGCCCAAGGCAATGACCGCCGGGCTGGGTGCCTTGCAGTTCACGCCCAGGTCCCAGAGGATGGACTTGCCGGATGCCGTCTTCAGCTTG
>NZ_SCTN01000179.1 GCF_004297345.1 Aquabacterium sp.
CTCTGGCTGGGTGATTGGAGCTACCCGTACACAGTGGCCTTGATGGTGGCCAGCGCCCTCGTGCCCATGTGGTATTTCTACCGCCGAGGGTGGCTGAGCTGAACAATCCCGCGCCCAAGCTGCCACCCGGCCTGCTGCGCGTGATGCTGGGCACCACGCTGGTGGTGCTGAGCTACAGCCTGCTCAACCCGGTGCTGGCCGTGCGTCTGCAAACGGCCGGCGCCAGCAGCACGGCCATCGGCCTGTTTGCCATGCTGCCCTTCATCAGCGTGGCCATGCTGGTGCCCCTGGTGCCACGCCTGTTTGCCCGCATCGGTGTGGGTCAGGCCTACCGCGCTGGCTTGCTGCTGGAGCTGATCTCCTGCCTGGGCTACCTGCTCACGGCGGATTACCGTATCTGGTGCGCGCTGGGCCTGATGGCCGGCATGGGCGCCGCCGCGGCCTGGAACGCCACCGAAGCCCTGATCGCGCACAACGTGCCCGCCAGCCACCGTGGCCGCCTCACAGGCATGTATCAAGCGCTGCTGGGCGCCGGCATGGCGCTGGGCCCCATGCTGCCCGGCCTGCTGCGCATCGGCCCGACCGAAGCCAACGCCATCGCAGCAGGTGGCCTGGCGCTGGGCCTGCTGATCACGCTGGTACCTGCCGTGACCCAGCTCAAGGCCATGCACGACGACCACGAACCCATGAGCCTCATGAGCGCCTGGCGCTTCAGGCCAGCGCTGGCCTGGGCGGCCGTGGTGGGCGGCGTGTTTGAAGTGGGCCTGGGTTCCATCACCACGGCCTACGGTTCGCAGATCGGCATGAACCTGGCAGCCGCCACCTCGATTGCCGGCGCTTTGGGCATGGGCAGCTTCCTCTTTCAATACCCCACCGGCTGGCTGGCCGACCACATGCCCGCCCGGCGTCTGTTTGCCCTCGGCGCCGGCGTGCTGGTGATCAGTGCCGTTGCCTTCGTGCAGGCCACCACCTGGCCCACCTTGATCTGGATCTGCGCGGCGGCCTGGGGCGGCATCGGCGGCGCGCTCTACACATTGAGCATGATCCGCGTGGCCCATGATTTCGCCGACAGCTCCGCCCTGGCAGGTACCTCGGCCATGATCGCCGGCTACACGGCTGGCGGCGCCTTAGGCCCGCTCATCAGCGGCTGGGTCTTCGATCACTTTGGCGTGGGCGGCCAGGGCAGTTGGCTGGCCGTGTTGGCGCTCAGCCTGTTGCTGATGCAGACCAGGGCGGACGGTTCACAGCCTCGCGCCACAAACTGAACAGCATCGACTGCAAGCGGTCTGCCGGCACGGGTTTGTGCAACAAGGGCAGGCCGCTGTCATGCGCCTCGCGCAAGCGCTCCGTCGCCGTATCGCCCGTGATGATCGCGGCCGGCACATCGTGGCCCAGGCGCTGGCGCACCGCCTCCACGGCCTGCAAGCCGGTGCGGTGGCTGCGCAAACGGTAATCGGCCAGCACCACGTCAGGATCAAACCGGTTCAGCACACGCAAAGCCTCATCATCGGAAGCCACGGCCTCGCACCAGCATCCCCAGTTCGCCAGCAGATCGCACATCGCCGATCGCACAGTCTCGTCGTCGTCAATCAGCAGGACGCGCAAACCACTCAGATCCGGCTCATCGTGCGGCACCACATCCGCCTCGCGCCATGGTGACAGGCTGATCGGCAAGCCCAGGCGAAACACCGAGCCACGCCCGGGCACCGACTTCAGCGACACGTCCACACTCATCGCCCGAGCCAGGCCTTCCACGATCGCCAGCCCCAGACCCAAGCCCTTGCGGCGATCGCGCTCCGGATTACCCAACTGGTGGAACTCGCGGAAGATCTCCTCGTGGTGATCGTCGGGAATGCCGATGCCCGTATCCCACACCTCGACCACAGCCCGTGCGCCACGACGGCGGCATGCCATCAACACGGCACCACGCTCGGTGTAGCGAATGGCATTGAGCACCAGATTGCGCAGGATCATCTCGACCAGCGCCGGGTCGGCATGCAGGATCACTGACGTATCGCGCATGCGAAAGGCCAGGCCCTTCTCTTCGGCCAGGGGCGCCATTTCGCGCTCCAACTTGCGCAACATCGGCTGCAGCGCAAACGGCTGCATCTGTGGCTTGACCACGCCCGCATCCACCTTGGAGAAGTCCATCAAGGTGTTGAG
>NZ_SCTN01000180.1 GCF_004297345.1 Aquabacterium sp.
CACGCTCATCAGTTTTGAGGAAGACGAGAAAATGGAACAAGCCGTTGTGTCAGGTATCGCGTTCAATCGCGACGAAGCCAAGATCACCGTGGTCGGCGTGCCCGACACCCCTGGCATTGCCTACCAGATCCTGGGCAAGGTGGCCGAGGCCAACATCGACATCGACGTGATCATTCAGAACGTGTCGCACGATGGCAAGACGGACTTCTCGTTCACGGTCCATCGCAACGACTTCGGCAAGACCGTGGAGTTGCTCGAAACCAAGGTGCTGCCTTCGCTGGGCGCTGCCAAGGTTGTGGGCGATCCCAAGATTTGCAAGGTCTCGATCGTGGGTATCGGCATGCGCAGTCACGCCGGCATTGCCGCCACGATGTTCAAGACCCTGTCTGATGAAAGCATCAACATCCAGATGATCACGACCAGCGAGATCAAGACTTCTGTTGTCATCGACGAGAAGTACATGGAACTGGCTGTGCGTGCACTGCACAAGGCCTTCGGCCTGGAAGAAGCCAAGGCCTGATCGGCGTTGTTGCACGACGCGTTGTTTTGAGCGCAACAAGCTGATAGCTCGGATTTCTGAGCTAGAATGCTTGCTGTTGCTGGAGACGTGGCCGAGTGGTCGAAGGTACTCCCCTGCTAAGGGAGCATACGCCAAAAGCGTATCGAGGGTTCGAATCCCTCCGTCTCCGCCAGAACAAGAAGCCCCCAAGTGAGCAATCGCTTGGGGGTTTTTCTTTTGCTGCTCGATGCTCGAACTGCGCGTAAAGTGCCAATCGGCGATATTTTGATTGCAGTCGGGCGCATTGGGGAGATTCTGTGAGCGACCTTCAGGTGGTTCTTTCTGCCATGTCAGAGGGCATCGTGATTCAGGATCGCGATGGGCGTGTCATCGAAGTCAATGACGCCGCCCAGCGCATCCTGGGCTTGACTTGCGATCAACTGATGGGGCGGACCTCCACCGATTCACGCTGGCGTTCCGTCAGGGAGGATGGCTCCGAGTGGGTTGGACTTGATCACCCCAGCATGGTCGCCCTGAGGACAGCTTGCCCGCAGCGCAATCAGATCATGGGCGTGGATGCGTCCGACTCAGGCCGGCGATGGATCAAGATCAATGCCTCGCCTATCTTCGATGACGGTGGCGAGACGCCATCTCGTGTGGTGGCATCGTTTGTGGACATTACCGAGCAGATCCGTTTGCAGAGTCAGCTGGCGCAAGCTGCCGATGAACTTGGCGATCTCTACAACAATGCACCTTGCGGCTATCACACGCTGGATGCCGCAGGGCGATTCACACGCATCAACGAAACGGAGTTGCGCTGGCTGGGCGTGACGCGCGAAGAGGTATTGGGCCGACTGGGTCCCATGGACTTTTTCACAGAAGAGGGGCGTCGCATTTTTCAGCAGCGTTTTCCGGATGTGCTGTCAGGACAAGGTGTGTCCGGGCTGGAGGTGGAGCTCCAGGGGCGGCATGGCGAGCTGCGCCGGGTCAGCGTGTATGCCTCCATCGTGAAGGATGCCGGGGGGCGCTTCATGCATACCCGCTCGGTGCTGCATGACATCACCTCCTTGCATGAAGCCAGGCAAGTCCTGGAGCACGTGATGCTGGATCAGTCCACCATGCTGAACAACGACTTGATCGGCATGGCCAAGGTCATTGATCGGCACTTTGTGTGGGTCAATCCTGGCATGACGCGTATCTTTGGCTATGCCCCGCACGAGTTGGTGAATCAGTCGACCCGGATGCTGTTTCTCAACGATGAGGATCACCGCAGCTTTGGGCAGGCCATTCTGGCTGATCGATCGAAAGGTGAGTACGCGCGTGCGCAGAGCCGAATGCGGCGCAAGGATGGGCGCGTATTGTGGATTGACGTCAATGCGGCTTTGCTGTCGGCTGATTCCGGTGAGTCCCTGGGTTTCATGGCGGACATCACTGAGCTGAAAGAGGGCGAGGAGGCGCGAGTCAAGGCCATGTGGCTGGAGCTGGAGAACCAGCGCGTCAAAGAGTTGCTCAATGAGCGCGAGGAGTTGCTGGACGTGCTGGCTCATGAAGTTCGCCAGCCCTTGAACAACGCTTCAGCGGCCCTTCAGTCCACGACCAGCGCGATGGAGCCTTCGCGCAACGAGCAAATGGCATCACCCGCAGCCAGGGCCAGGCAGGTGATTCACGATGTACAGGCCTGTATTGACAATACCTTGTCCGTGGCGTCCTTGCTGATGGCCAAAGGGCCCATCCAGCGCGAGGATGTGGACATCGATATGGTGATCAATCTGGCCATTGGCGACATGGCGCCTCGCCAGAAGGGGCGGGTGCTGATCGAGCGTCGCACGCAGACACGCACGGCCTCCATGGAGGTTGGCCTGATGCGCCTGGCGTTGCGCAATCTCTTGTCCAATGCCTTGAAGTTCAGTCCAGAGAGTTCACCAGTGGTGATTCGCCTTTCGGATTGCGATCATCCTCTGGCGCTGTTGATTGATGTTGTGGATGCGGGCGATGGCATTGCCGCTGAACTGCTTCCCCGGCTATTTGAGCGGGAGGATCGCGCCAGGCAAGAACGGAGCACCAAACGCAAGGGCTTGGGGCTCTATATCGTTCGCCGGGTGATGGAGTTGCATGGTGGGGCAGTGCAAGTGCTGCACAGTGATGCCAAGGGCACCACCATGCGCTTGTCCATTGCGCAGGGGGGTGATTACTGACGACTCAGTTGTCGCCGGCGAAGCGTTCGTGGAGTTCGTCCGCCCAGCTGTCGATATCCGAGTTGGAAATCGCCAGGGTCTGCATGGCCAGTGCGCCACCCTTGACCCATTCCGCATGGTTGTTGAGGCCCTGGAAGCGCTGGATGATGTGCTCGACGACCAGGCACAAGGCAATCAACTCATGGACGATGCTGGTGGCGCCTTCCTTGAGGTAGTCGTAGTCGTGATGCAGCTTGACAGCGTTGGCAATGTCTTGCGTCAGCCCCCAGGAGCGGGCCAGCAGGGAGCCAATGACCGTGTGATCCGTGGCGTGTCGTTCCTGCTCCACTTGCGTGAACGCCCGTTCGCTGCGGTTGGCTTCGACCAGTGTCTCGATATAGGAGGGTTGTGTGAAGCGCTGCGCCAGCAGCGGGATGCCGACATCGGCGAACAGGCCCATGGTCTGCGCTGTCTCGGTATCGATGCCGACGCGGCGCGCGAGCATGCCCATGGCCTGGCTGCGCTTGGAGGACACGTCCCAGAAACGGAAGAGGGCGGGCCCTTCGGTCGGGAGCACCTTGCGCAAGGCGATTTCCGTGAGAATGTGCTCACATCGCTTGAAGCCGATGATGTTGAAGGCCTCGGCGACATTGCCGATGCGCCTGCTCATGCCCAGCCAAGGTGAGTTGGCCAGTTTGAGCAGCGCAGCCGACATGGCCACGTCTGAGTTGACGATCGCGACAAGGCGATCAATGCGCGGCTCGGCCTGTTCCAGTTCCAGCTTGAGATCGACCAGGGAGCTGGGTCGAGGCGGAATGGTGATGTCCTTGAGCATATCGCGCAGAGACGGGGGTGGCGCTGACTGGCGCGCAGTGCTCCCGATCTGAGAATCGATAGTGGTTGGCATGCGTACTCCCTGTTGGTAAAACCTTATCGCCCTTTTGCGGGTTTATCTGAATCCGAAAAACTGGATGGATATCGGTATTTTTGCTGTGCACGCCACAAATCGGTGAGGTGGGGTACTCCGCTACACTGGGCGCTTAAGAGAACGCCTCTGCCAGGTCAGAGGCGTTTGCTTTGGTGGGTTAGTTGAAGGTCGAATGTGTTCAAGAATCTGACGGTGTATCGAATGGGCCCGGATTGGGCTGCCAGCGCAGCGGAAATCGAGGCCGTGCTGGACAAGGAGCGTTTTGTCGCCTGTGGGGCCACGCAACAGAAATCGTCGGGTTGGGTCGAGCCACGTGGCGAGGCGCACGCGCCGCTGGTGGAGGTGGTTGATGGCCACATGCTGCTCAAGTTGATGACCGAGCAACGCGTCGTGCCGGGCTCGGTGGTCAAGCGTCGCACGGAAGAAATCGCCGAGCAGATGGAGAAGAACACCGGCCGTAAGCCCGGCAAGAAGATCATGAAGGAGCTCAAGGAGCAGGCGCTGCTGGAGTTGCTGCCCATGGCCTTCACGAAGCAGTCGGTGACGCGGGTGTGGATCGCGCCCAAGCAGCGCTTGTTGATGCTCGATTGCGGCAGCCAGGGCAAGGCCGATGAGGTGGTCACGATGCTGATCAACGCCAATCAGGGCCTGGCCTTGTCATTGATCCAGACGGAGATGTCGCCAGCCGTGGCGATGACCCACTGGCTGGGCTCGGGCGAGCCGCCTTATCAGTTCACGATCGACCGCGAGTGCGAGCTGAAGTCAACGGATGAGATGAAGTCGGTGGTGCGTTATGCGCGCCACGATCTGGATACGGATGAGGTGAAGCAGCACATCGTCAGCGGCAAGGTGCCCACGCGGGTGGCCATGACCTGGCGCGATCGGGTGTCCTTCATCCTGAGCGAATCCATGCAGCTCAAGAAGGTGGCCTTTCTGGACGTCGTGTTCGAGGGCCCCATGGCGGCAGCCGGCAAGATGGACAAGGGCGAGGCGTTTGATGCGGATGCCGCCATTGCCACGGGCGAGCTGATCGAGTTGATTCCGGATCTGCTGGAAGCATTGGGCGGTGAGCAGGTCATGGGCCTGGGCTCGACGCCTCCTGCTGTGGATGCGCCAGCGATGCCAGCCAGGACTGAATCTGCGCCACCACCCAAGGCGCCGCATCCAGCGGAAGATCATGCCCCGCCGTGGGATGCCTGAGCAGTGGCAATTGCCATTGCTGGGCCAGCGCGGCTGAGCAGGCCGGGTTGACCAGACGGTCGCCCAGGCTGTTGAGGATCAGCGTGGGGACCTGCGGCGCTTGCCTCGGCGCACGGTAACGGGTGGCGGCCCAGAGTTGGCGCAAGCCATTGCGTGTACTGACCGGGTGCCGGGCCCGTAAGGCGAGCCACTTTGCCAGCGTCTTGTCTGGATTCGATGGGTGACGAGTGGTCATGGCCATGATGGCGCTTTCCCAATCGTGTGCGGTGGCTTGAGATGCCAGGAGTTTCAGGATCGTGGGGTAGTTGCGCGGCTGAAGCCGATGCCAGAAGGGGCTGAAGGGCCGCAAGCTGGTGTTGATCAACACGCAGCGGCTCAGTTCATCAGGGTAGGCGTGAGCCCAGGCGACCGTCACCATGGCGCCCAGTGACATCGCTATCACCTGGTACGGCGGGCAGTGGCCTTGCGCGCGCAACATGCCGCGCACCGCTTCAACCATGTCTTCCACCCGCGTGGGGCTGTCATGCAGATGCAGTTTGCCATTGCCGGGCAGGTCCGGTGTCAGAACCTGCTCGCCTGCGGGCAAGGCTTGTTGAAGCAGGGGCACGAATGCACCCCAGTGGCCTTGTTCCCGGGTCAGACCGCGTAAAAGGATCCAGGTGCTCATGGGCGTGTGCTCATCTTGTTTGGCCTCTGCCGGCACGTTTGACCTTGGGCCGCTCGGGGTACCAGCGGGCCAGTGCCTGCCTGTGATGCAGATCGCGCTCCTGCTCGTCGGGTTGCCAGCGACTGTGGCTGGCGACGGCGCGGGCCATGAAGTCCAGCAAGGCCATGTGGCGGCGTAACACCCGCTGTTGTCGATGCGCGATCAGCGGGTTGAAGATGCCATGCCGGGTGAACAACTGGCGTGGATTCTTCTTCACCCAGATCCAGGAGCCCATCTCCAGTGTCAGGGGCAGGAAGATGTGTTCGGAATGGCGTTCGCGGCCCAGCAGGTAGAGGTAATCCCACAGATCGCCATGGGTCAGGTAGTGCACGCTCTGGGGCTCGAACACATAGCGATGGTGCGCGTTGCTCTGATCGAAGATGCGGTGCAGGGCGTGGAGCTCGGCCAGATGGGGCAGCGGCTCGGCGGTATGGGCGAAGGGAAACCAGATGCGGTCCTGCACGCCGAAGCCCGAGTGGCAATCCACCGTCAGGCTGAAAGGTCGAGGCAGGATGGCTTGCTCGACCACCTGGCACAGCGCATAGCTCTCCTCTTGCATGGGGGCACCTTCCGGGCCGCGGTACCAGGGCAGGGTGGCGCTCAGGCGTTGGCCGCCGATCAGGAAGGGCACGTCCTCAAGGGCCTCGACCGGGGCATTGCGCATCAGGTCCACGCCTTGGGGGTTGGCGCGCGTGCCTTGCCAGAGTCCACCAGGGTTGACCAAGGGCATGAACACCAGCCGGACTTCGGCCAGCAGGGCGTGCAACAGGCTGTCCCACTTCAATCGGTGTACCAGGCTGCCCATATAGGCCAGCACCACCTCGGCGCCAATGCGCTCCAGGCCGTGGACGCCGCCGAAGAAGCCAATGGCCGGCGCGGTCGGATCCTGCGATCCCATGGAAACGGCCAGCACATCGAACGGATGCGAGCCCATCTGGATCTTGCACATCACTTGCGTGTCCAGATGGGGGCCGCCCAGCTCGATCAGGCGATGCAATTCTTCCAGTTCGGGCAGGACGGATGGGGGCACGCTGCAGGACGTCGGTAGACGCGTTGAGAGGCGAAGGAAACCAGAAAGGCTAGGGCGCGCAGATGTCAGGTGTGCGACAAGCGGCGGGTGCCTTGTCACTGGCGTGTCATTTACGCCTCATAAGCTGTCTTTCGCAGCCATGACCCTTTGGCTGGCCGGGAGTACACAGCCATGCACCATCGCACCTTCGAAAAACAGGCCTTCAAGATCGCCTTGATCAGCGTGGCGGCATTGGGCGGCCTGGTGGAATACGCGGCGCTGCTACGCGTGCGCCTGAGCACACAATTGGCGGCCATTCGCCAGCCCTGAGCAGCCAACACCGCGCAACACCGAGTTCATGCGTTTCCCGCATATGAAGCACTGATTTGCTTCGTTCTGAACACAAGGGCTTCTTCATACGATTCAGTCATCAACTCGCACTGATGTCTGCAACAAAGTCATGAAGAAATCCACTGCTCGCATCCCGTTTTTCACTTCACGTCGTGTCTTACTGAATCTGTCGCTGTCGACGCTGGCTTTGACATCGATCAGCATGGCCTCTTTGGCGCCTGTGGTCGCCCACGCCAAGGAGGTCACGCTGCTCAACGTCTCATACGACCCGACGCGGGAGTTTTATCAGGACTACAACAAAGCCTTTGCCAAGTACTGGAAGGGCAAGACCGGCGACGACGTTACCGTGCGTACCTCGCACGGCGGTTCGGGCAAGCAGGCCCGTTCCGTGATCGATGGCCTGGATGCCGATGTGGTGACGCTCGCTCTGGCCTACGACATCGACGAAATCAGCCAGCGCGCCAAGCTCCTGCCGGGTGACTGGCAAAAGCGCCTCAAGCACAACAGCTCGCCTTACACATCGACGATCGTGTTCCTGGTGCGCAAAGGCAATCCCAAGGGCATCAAGGATTGGGATGATCTGGCGCGCCCCGGCATTCAGGTGATCACACCCAACCCGAAGACCTCGGGTGGCGCACGCTGGAACTACCTGGCGGCCTGGGGCTATGCCGCGAAGAAGTTTGGCTCGGAAGCCAAGGCGCAGGAGTTTGTCGGCAAGGTCTACAAGAACGTGCCGGTGCTGGATTCCGGCGCACGGGGTGCGACGACCACCTTTGTTGAGCGCGGCATCGGCGATGTGCTGCTGGCCTGGGAGAACGAAGCCCTGCTGGCCATCAAGGAGCTGGGGCCGGACAAGTTCGACATCGTGGCCCCGTCTGTGAGCATCGTGGCCGAGCCGCCTGTGACCTTGGTCGACAAGGTGGTGGACAAACGCGGTACGCGCCCCGTGGCTCAGGCCTATCTGGACTACCTGTATTCGCCAGAGGGGCAAGACCTGGCTGGGCAGAACTACTACCGCCCGATCGATCCAGTTGCGGCGGCCAAGTATGCCAAGCTCTTCCCCAAGCTCAGACTGTTCACGATCGACGACGCCTTTGGTGGCTGGACCAAGGCGCAGAAGACGCACTTCAGTGACGGCGGCGTCTTCGACCAGATCTACATCAAGCGCTGATCAGGTATCACCGATCAGATGTCGAACTGCTCGCCCGTCTCGGCACGGGCGGCCATTTCGACCACCTTGCGCGTCAGCGGTGGCGCGAAGGTCTCGATGAAGCCGTACACATAGTTGCGCAGGAAGGCGCCCTTGCGGAACGCCAGGCGCGTCATGTTCACGGCAAACAGGTGGCCGGCGCCGATGCCGCGCAGGTTCAGGTCGCGGTCTTCGTCAAACGCGATGGCCGCGACGATGCCCACGCCCATGCCCAACTCCACATAGGTCTTGATCACGTCGGCGTCCATGGCGGTCAGTACGATGGATGGGGTGATGCCTTCGCGGGCAAAGGCCTCGTCAATGTGCGAGCGGCCGGTGTAGCCCTCGTCGTAGGTGATCAGGGGGAAGCGCGAGAGGCGTTGCAGCGTCAGCGGTTCGCCGTCCAGCAAAGGGTGGCCCGGTGGCACGACCACGGCGTGCGTCCAGGTGTAGCAAGGCAGGGTGACCAGTTGCGGGTATTGCGTCAGCGACTCCGTGGCGATGCCGATGTCCGCTTCCCCGTTGATCAGCATGTTGGCGATCTGGTGCGGCGAGCCCTGATGCAGGCTGAGCGTGACCTGAGGGAACATTTCCCTGAAGTCCTTGACGGCTGAGGGCAGGGCGTAACGTGCCTGCGAGTGCGTGGCCGCAATCGACAGGGGGCCCACACCATGCTCGGAGAAGTCGCGAGACGCCTGACGCAGGTTGTCGGCGTCGGCCAGCATGCGCTCGATGATGGGCAGCACTTGCGTACCTGGCTCGGTCAGGCCGGTCAGGCGCTTGCCCGCGCGCACGAAGAGATCGATGCCCAACTCTTCTTCCAGTTCTCTGATCTGGCGGCTCACCCCTGGCTGGGATGTGTGGAGCGCGTTGGCGACTTCGGTCAGATTGAAGCCCCTGCGGACGGCTTCCCGTACGGAGCGCAACTGCTGAAAGTTCATGGCGGTGCTTTCTTCATGCGAATTCCGTATTTTGTTGTGAGCTTCTTATGCGCAAAACAATGATTTGCGCATATGCATGTGCAAAAAACGCAGAAAGAGCCGTTTGCAGGACGTTGGAAAACTTGAGCCCTCAAATGTGAGCGTTTGAAACGCCAGCTTGCTCTTGGCGGTTGGCGAACTCTCGGCACGAAAGCCTGGATGAGCCCCCGGCGGCGGGCTCGCCGGGTCATCACGCTATGAGCTGCTCGGCAATTTCCGGGCACCTCGCCAAATCCGTCACAGGCGATCGGGGGGACTCCTCTGGACACCACATGGCCGGCATGAGTTGCTGGATGCAGGTGTTCCACTCATTTGGAGTCCGTCATGCAGGCAAAGACACTCTGTTTCAGTTTTGTGGCCGGGCTCATGCTGGCCATGACCAAACCCGCCATTGCTGGCGTACCTGACGACATCCGCAAGGACTTTGCCCATGCTGTGTACGACGGCTCTCCCGAGTTGGTTCACAACCGCAATCCCCAGCCCTTGCTGCGCGCCGTGATCGTGCTCAACGTGAAGCTGGATGAGGGCGATCACTGGCGTGCGGAGGTGGTGCGCACCAATGACGAACAACCGGAGATGCTGGTGCGGGCCATGGAAACCGTGCGCCGCGCGCCGCCGATTCAGTTGACGGAAGAGGCCAAATCCGAGCTGCGTCGCAACGGGTTCATCGAAGCCTGGTTGTTTGACAACGATGGCAGCTTCCAGGTCAAGACACTGGCCAAGGCGCAACGCAGCAGCATGTAAGTCTGTTCGGCCATGCCGGGCTGAGACTCAGGTCAGAATAGCGGGATGACTGATGCCCGCTCCTCCCTGATCATCTTCAGCCCGTCCGGCATCGTGCCGGTGGCTGCCCCGGTACGCAAAGCCGCCAAACGGCTCTCCGCTTTGGGCTTTGATGCACAAGTGGACGAGTCGGCCTTGCTCAAGCACCAGCGCTTTGCGGGTGAAGACGAGGTGAGGCTGGCGGCCATCCACCGTGTGGCGCAGACGGCGCCTCATGTGGCACTGGCCACGCGCGGGGGTTATGGCCTGAGTCGGCTGCTGGACCGCATCGACTGGCCGTTGATCGCCCAAAGCGTGGAGCGCGGCACCGCCTGGGTTGGCTACAGCGATGTCACGGCCTTGCAATTGGGCGCCCTGGCGCACAAGGCGACCGGTCCGGCCAAGGTTGAAGAGGGCGTGACGGCGGGCTTCTGGGCCGGCCCCATGGCCTGTGATGACTTCGGCCGCGCTGACAGCCCCGAAGGCGGCGACGACGTCACCCAGGACTGTTTTGTCGAAGCGATGACGGGTGAGCTGGAGGCGGTGGGCTTTCGCGCCGAAGCCGGGCACGACGGGTTGACCGTATCTGGCCGCTTGTGGGGTGGCAACCTGGCCATCGTGCAGGCCTTGCTGGGCACGCCTCATTTCCCCAAGATCAAGGGCGGCGTGCTGTTCCTGGAAGATGTCAACGAGCATCCCTACCGGATCGAGCGGGCCTTGCTGCAATTGCACCAGGCCGGCGTGCTCGAACAGCAAAAGGCCATCGTGCTGGGTGCGTTCACTGAGTACCGCAAGTCGCCTCTGGACCGTGGCTACAACCTCAAGACGGTGATCCAGTACCTGCGCACCCAGATCAAGACGCCGATCCTCACCGGCCTGCCTTTCGGGCACGTGCCTGTCAAGCTGACGCTGCCGCTGGGCCGCCAGGTCAACCTGGTGGTGCAAGGGCGCGACGCTTTTGTGATGTGGTGATCCTACCGAGCTATGGCGAACTGAAGGCAGGACACAATAGCTGCCCATGCACATCCTGCTGACCAGTCTTGCCCAACGCTTTCATGCCGGCCCCAACCGGGGTGTTCATGTGATGCGCCTGTGGTTGGTTGGCCTGCTCTTGTCCGTGCTGGCCGGGTGCGACAACAGTCCGCATCCAGACGGCGCAGCCGCACAAAACACGCTGTATACCGCGTTCAACGAGCGCTCGCCTCGTTATCTGGATCCCACCTCGTCTTACAGCAGCAACGAGACGCCCTACACCTACCAGATCTACGAGCCGCTGTATGCCTACCACTACCTCAAGCGGCCTTACACGTTGATCCCGCGTGCGGCCCAGGCCGTGGTGGCCCCGCACTATGTGGACAAACAAGGCCGTGCACTGCCTGACGATGCCCCTGCCGATCAGATCGCCGAGAGCATCTACGAGATCAGCCTCAAGCACGGCATCCTGTTTGCCCCGCATCCCGCCTTTGCCAAAGATGCACAAGGCCAGTATCTCTACCACCATCTGAGCAAGGCGGACGTGGGTGAGAAGCGCAGCCCCTGGCAGTTCGACAAGCAAGGCACGCGCGAGCTCGTTGCTGATGACTACGTCTACGCCATCAAGCGCCACGCCACCACCCGCACGGCCGCGCCGGTTTTCGGCACCTTTTCGGAGTACGTGGTGGGCCTGGCCGACTACGGCAAGCTGATCCAAGCTGAAGACAAAAAACTGCGAGCTGGTCTGGCGCCCTCGGTGCGGGACAAACCTTTCCTGGATTTCCGTCAATGGCCGCTGGCCGGCGCACAGGCCGTGGACAAGTACACCCTGCGCATCCGCATCATGGGCAAGTACCCCCAGTGGAAGTACTGGATGGCCATGACCTTCCTGGCGCCCATCCCCTGGGAGGCTGATGCCTTCTATTCGCAGCCCGGCATGGCCGATCATGGCTTGTCGCTCAACACCTGGCCGGTGGGCACGGGCCCGTACATGATGACCGAGTACGTGCAGGACCGCCGCCACGTGCTCAAGCGCAATCCCAACTACCGGGGCGAGCCTTATCCCTGTGAAGGCACCCCGCAAGACAAGGCCGAGGGCCGCCTGGCTGATTGCGGCAAGCCCACGCCTTTCATCGACACCATCGTCTTCAACATCGAGAAGGAATCGGTGCCGCAGGACACCAAGTTCCGCCAGGGCTATCTGGACATCCCCGAGTTCGACCAGATGAGCTATGGCAACGCCTACAAGATCCAGATGGAGGATTCGCCATCCTTCGACAAAGAGTTCCGCGACAAGGGCATCGTGCTGTCGCGCAATGTGGACCTTTCCAGCAAGTACATGGGCTTCAACTGGCTGGATCCCGTGGTCGGGCAGGGCGACACTCCCGAGCAGAAGGTGAAGAACCGCAAGCTGCGCCAAGCCTTGTCGATCGCCATTGACTGGGACGAGTACAACCGCATCTTCCCGAAAGCGGCGGGCGAAGTGGCGCAGGGGCCTTTGCCGGGAGGCGTGTTCGGTTCGCGGCATGGCACCTTGCAAGGCGTCAACCCGGTGACGCACAAGGTCGTCAATGGCCTGATCGTGCGCCGGCCTATCGAAGATGCGAAGAAGTTGCTGGCCGAAGCGGGTTATCCGGACGGCCGAGACGAGAAGACGGGCAAGCCCCTGGTGCTCAACTATGACTACGGTGCGCCCGCCACGCCTGAAGCCAAGGCCACGCTGGACTGGACGACCAAGCAGTTCGCCAAGCTGGGAATCCAGCTCGAAATCCGCGCCACGGATTACAACCAGTTCCAGGACAAGGTGCGCCGCGGCAAACACCAGATCTTCAGTTGGGGCTGGCTGGCCGACTACCCGGACGCCGAGAACTTCCTCTTCCTGCTGTATGGGCCGGGCGCCAAGTCCGTGCACGATGGTGAAAACGCCGCCAACTACCAGAGCCCTGAATACGACAAGCTCTACGCCCGTCTGCGCTTCATGGATGACGGCCCGGCCAAGCAGGCCGTGATCGACCAGATGGTGCACATCCTGCAGGAAGACTCGCCTTGGTCCTGGGGCTACTTCCCCTATGCATCAGGCGCCTATCACCGCTGGGTGCACAACGGCAAACCCAGCATCATGGTGCGCGATCAGGCTCAGTACTACCGCCTGGACACCGCAGATCGGGCCCGTAGCCTGCGCGAGTGGAACAAGCCTTTCTATCTGCCCCTGGTCATGCTGATCCTGATGTTGGCTGGTATGGGCTGGTGGGCTGCGCGCATGATCCGCGCTCGCCAGATGCAGACCGCCTTGCCGGCTGATCCTTCCACATCTTTGAGCAAGGGGCGCTGATGCTGTCGTACATCCTGCGCCGCCTGGGCTACGGTTTTCTCATCTTGATCGGGGTCAACCTGATCACCTTCGTGCTGTTCTTTACCGTCAATACGCCGGACGACATGGCGCGCCTGAATATTGGCGGCAAGCGCGTCACGCCTGATCAGATCGAAAAGTGGAAGGTCGAGCGCGGTTACGACAAGCCCTTGCTGTTCAATGCGAAGGCGGAAGGTTCCAGCAAGGTCACCGAGACCGTGTTCTGGGATCGCTCCATCTCGCTGTTCAAGTTCGAATTCGGGCGGGCTGACAACGCCAGCGCGGGTGACATCGGCTACCAGATCCGCCAGCGCATGGGCGTGAGTCTGCAACTCACGGTGCCCTTGTTCCTGCTGGGCTTGCTGGCCAGCATCATCTTTGCGCTGTGGCTGGTGATGTTCAGGGGCACGCCCATCGACTTCTGGGGCGTCGTGCTGTGCGTGTTCATGATGTCGATCTCCAGCCTGATCTACATCATCGCCGGGCAGTTCCTGTTTTCGCGCATGGCCAAACTGGCGCCCATCTCTGGCTACGCCAACGGGCTGGATGCCGTGCGTTTTCTGGTGCTGCCGATCTGCCTGATGCTGCTGGCCAGTCTGGCGGGGCAGGCGCGCTTTTTCCGTACCCTGTTCCTGGAGGAATCCGGCAAGGACTACGTGCGCACCGCGCGCGCCAAGGGCCTGACAGAGGGCCGGGTGTTGAGCCGTCACGTACTGCGCAATGCCATGCTGCCCATCATCACGAGCGCGGGCAGTGCGCTGCCTGGCTTGTTCATGGGCGGTTTGCTCACCGAGAGCTTCTTTGGCATTCCCGGCCTGGGTGCCTACACGATTGAAGCCATCGCCAGTCAGGATTTCGCCATCGTCCGCTCGATGGTCTTCCTGGGTTCGGTGCTCTACATCCTCTCCAACATCCTGATCGATGTGGCCTACACCTGGGCCGATCCTCGGGTGCGGATGCAATAAGGCGGGCGCGACACATCATGGGATTCAAGACCGTCATCTTGTGGACCGACGTGGTGCTCTGGCTGATGTTGCTGGGCCTGGCGCAGTACGTGCGCGTGGTCCGGCGCGACGAGGCCTTGAGGGCCACGTGGCAGCGCGTGTTCGTGACACCGGCAGGTATGGCCTCTGCCGTGGTCTTGGGGGCGATGCTGCTGGTGACGCTGGCCGACAGCCTTCACTTCCGGCGCGCCTTGCCCATCGTGCATGGCGAGGCGCTGGCTTACGACACGCGGACGGAATCGGTGCTGGACACCGGTCTGGCCAAGCTGATCGCCAGCCGCGAGAACAGCTATTCCAGCCCCCTGGCCACGCAAGGTTTCACCAAGGAAACCGTGCCTCCCAAGCTGGGCGACAAGCCCGTGCTCGATGAAAACGGCATGCCAGCCTTGCCCAAGCGCGTATTCCCGCGCCTCAAGCATGGCGGCGCCGGCCTGCTTGACGCAGACAAGGATTGGGCCGCTGACGTGGCGCAGCGTCTCTTGGCAGGAACAGCTGGCGGCGTGGCGATCGCACTGGTGCTGTTTGCGGCCTTGCGCTCCCGCATGGGCGATGACAACCCGCTGGCCTGGCGTGCTGCGTGGATGGCGGCCAGTTGCATGGGCTTTTTGCTGGCCTGGGGCGTGTCGCTGAGTTGGGGCGAGGGCTATCACGTGTTGGGTACGGACCGCACGGGCAATGACGTGCTCTACATCACCATCAAGAGCATCCGCACGGCCTTCGTGATCGGCAGCCTGGCCACCATTGCCACGATTCCGCTGGCGCTGGCCTTCGGGATTGCGGCCGGTTACTTCAAAGGCTGGGTGGATGACGTCATCCAGTATCTCTACACCGTGCTGTCGTCCGTGCCGAACATCCTGTTGATCGCGGCGTGCGTGTTGATGATGCAGGTGTTCATCGACAAGCACCCCGAGCTGTTCGAAACCGGCCTTGAGCGGGCCGACATGAAGATCTTCCTGCTGTGCGTCATCCTGGGTTTGACGGGTTGGGCCGGGCTGTGCCGCTTGTTGCGCGCCGAGACGCTCAAGCTGCGCGAGCTGGAATACGTGCAGGCTGCCACGGCCTTTGGCGCCAGCCCCTGGCGCATCATGCGCCGCCACATCCTGCCCAATGTGATGCACCTGGTGCTGATCACCACGGTGATCGAGTTCTCTAGCCTAATTCTGTACGAGGCCGTGCTGTCTTACGTGGGCATTGGCGTGGATCCGTCGATGAGCAGCTTCGGCGGCATGATCAATCAGGCGCGCGTCGAGATGTCGCGTGATCCAGTCGTGTGGTGGTCATTCGCTTCCGCTTTTGTGTTCATGGTCGGCATCGTGTTGTCGGCCAATCTGTTTGCCGATGCAGTGCGGGATGCCTTTGATCCGCGTGCGCGAGTGGTCAAACCAGTCAAGCGCCTTGCGGCGGCACCAGGAGCCTGAGTATGCTGCAACTGCAAGATCTGCAAGTCGCGCTGGACGCCGACGCGGGCCTGGTCAAGGCGCTCGATGGCGTCAGCCTGACGCTGCAACGTGGTGAAACCTTCGCGCTGGTGGGCGAATCAGGCTGCGGCAAGAGCATGACGGCGCTGGCCATCATGCGCTTGCTGCCAGACAACGGGCGCGTGATGCGAGGCCGTGTGGCCTTGAGCAACAAGGTGCCCGATGCCAAGCCCAACGAGTTGCTGGCGCTGCCAGAGTCGAGCATGCGCCGCATCCGTGGTGGCCGTGTGGGCATCATCTTCCAGGAACCGGCCACCAGCCTGAATCCGGTCATGCGGGTGGGGGATCAGATCGTCGAGGCGATCCAGGCGCACACTGGCTTGCGTGGGCCACAGGCGCGCAACAATGCCATTCAGTGGCTCAAGCGCGTGGGCATTCCCGAGCCTGAACGCCGCATCGACAGCTATCCCTTCGAGATGAGCGGTGGCCAGAAGCAGCGCGTGATGATCGCCATGACGCTGGCTGCCGAGCCCGACTTCCTGATTGCCGATGAGCCCACCACTGCGCTGGATGTGACCATACAGAAGCAGGTGCTTGATCTGCTCAAGGAGCTGCAAAGTGAGCGCCAGTTGGGCTTGCTGCTCATCACGCACGATCTGGCGGTCGTGGCAGACATGGCGCATCGCGTGGCGCTGATGTACGCCGGGCAGATCATTGAAGAAGCGCCTGCCGAGGTGTTTTTCAAGCGGCCGCGTCACCCCTATGCGCGCAGCCTCTTGCAGGCCTTGCCGGATGGCGTGTTGCGTGGCCAGAAGCTGGCCGCCATCGCCGGCACGGTGCCGCCGTTGTGGCAGACCTTCACGGCGTGCCGCTTCGAGCCGCGTTGCGAGCGTGCGCAGGCTCAGTGCCGTGCGCAAGCGCCCAAGCTGGAGCGGCAAGGGCAGCAGGCTGTGCGCTGCTTTTTCCCGGTTGGAAGTGGCGATGCGGCCATGCCATCCAATCTGACTGTTGACGGCGTGGCTGGTTTGGCAGTGGGCGCGGCGGCCATTACGGCTCAGGTTCGGGCCGCGTTGGCGCCTGAAAGCGTTGCTGCGCCTCAAGCCGCGCATGCTGCCATCGCCTTGCCCCTGTTGGATGTGCGCGGCTTGAATGTGCGCTTCACATCCGGTGGCGGTCTGTTCCGTCTGCCGCACGTCGTGCAGGCTGTGGCCGATGTGTCCTTCCAGGTGCATGCCGGGCAGACGCTGGCACTGGTCGGCGAATCGGGATGCGGCAAGACGACCACGGGGCGTGCCATCGTGCAGTTGCTGCGCGGCCAGCCTCAGATCCAGGTCTCGGGTGAGGCCTGGCTGGATGCTGGTGCGGACGGTGGCGCCGGCCGGCTGGATCTGTTCGCCATGCAATCGGCAGCGTTGCTCAATGCGCGCCGCTCCGTGCAGATGGTGTTCCAGGATCCGTTTGCATCGCTCAATCCGCGCATGCGCGTGCAGGACATCCTGCAAGAAGGCTTGCTGATCCTGCGTCCTGATTGGTCTGCTGATCAGCGCATGGCCCGGGTGCGCGAGTTGGTCGAGCGTGTGGGTTTGCGCGCCGATGCGCTCAATCGTTTCCCGCACGAGTTCTCAGGCGGTCAGCGCCAGCGCCTGGCGATTGCCCGCGCCTTGGCGGTGGAGCCGCGCGTGCTGGTCTGCGATGAGCCCACTTCCGCGCTGGACGTGTCCGTGCAGGCTCAGATCCTCAATCTCTTGCGGGAGTTGCAGCAGCAGCTTGGCCTGGGCATGTTGTTCATCACGCACAACATGGGCGTGGTCGCCTATCTGGCTGACCGTGTGGCCGTGATGAAGGCCGGGCGCGTTGTCGAGCAAGGGGAGGCGCAAGCGGTGTTTGAATCACCGCAGGACGACTACACCCGTACCTTGCTGGCTGCTGTGCCCAAGAGGCCGGTCTGAGGCTCAGATGCCCATCTTGCCCAGCGTGTCCATCACATCACGCAAGGTGCTGGCGATGTAGGGGTGCTCGGCGGCGAAGCGGGATTCAATCTCTTGCGCACGGTCTTCCAGTGTGGCGTCGCTGCCTTCGCGTGTCAGCGGGCTGCCTTGGGCCAGCACCTTCTGGATGTCCTGATCCAGTGTCTGCAGTTGCTGCTTGAGTTGGGCGTCCACTGGTTGCCCAGACTCCAGTTCTGTCTGCAATTTCTTCAGCAGCGATGCCAGCTCTTGTTTGTCCATGTGGTGTTCTCCGGTTCACGCTTTGATTGTGCCAAGCGAAGGCGCATGCGCCTAGGCCATGACACCATCATCTACGTGATCCAGATCATTCATGCACGCAGGCGATCGCTCTGTGGTGAAAACGCGCCGCCCGTGAATTCGCCGCGATGCAGGTCATACATGTGGCGCACCCACTGCAAGGCCTTGCGATCTCGCCAGGGTTGGATGGCGTCGGCCATGCTGGCTGCGAAGAGCGGTTCGCCATACACCGGGTGCTGAGCCGGGCAGGCGATGGGCGCGAGCAGGGCCGCCACGGTGATATCGGCCGCCGAGAAGCGGTTGTTGACCAGATAGAAGCGCCCGTCAGCCAGTTGGGTGTCCAGCCAGTTGATCTCGCGGGTGATGCGCTGGAGCGCCAGATCGGCACGCTTGGCCGTGATGTGCAGCTTGCGCCGAAATCCCCAGCGCACGATGGGGTAGGCGAGCCGCAAGAACGCAGCTTGGGGCGCGCTGGCGTGGTCGGTCCATAGCTTCAGGATGTGCTCGTCGGCTTTGCCGAAGCTGTTGGCGTACAGAAAGCGGGCCACGTCCTTGCCGATGGCATCAAAGCGTTGCTCGATGTCGCGCACTGCCTGCAGGTGCTCGGCAGGCAGGATGTCGAGCGGGCCGTAGTTGTCGATCAACCAATCCAGAATGCGCGGGCTGTTCTGAATCGCGGTTCGTGGCGTTTGAAGGATGGGTAGAGTGGTCTGCCCTTGCTTGCCCATGCGCAAGGCCGGCAGCATGTGGAATACCGGTGTCATGCAGACTTCACGATACGGGATGTGGCTGTGGTCCAGTGTCCAGCGGATCTTTTCGCTGTAGTGGGACATCGCGAACGTGTAAAGCGTGAGGCCGGAAGCGGTGTTTTTCATCGGGGTAATGCGGGCAAGAGGCTGATCGCCATTTTCAGAAAGCAGCTCGCTTCTTAGAATTGGCGTTATGGACATCTTTGATGCTGATATGGACAAGATGCGTTCGCCGCTCGCCAAACCTGCTGTCAAGCGCGTGCACCGCGTTGGCGTGCTGGTGTGCGAGGAGGCCAGTCTGGCCAGCCTGGGGCTGCTCATGGATGTATTCCGCATGGGTAACCAGTTGCCAGGGCTACATCGTTTTGAGTTGACGCGTGTCAGCGAAGATGGGCGGGCCGTCAGTCATGCCGACGGCGATCTGCGGGTCGAGGGGGATGCGTCCCTGCTGCGGGGCATGGACCTGGTGGTCGTGCCTTCGATGTGGACCATGGGGCCTCGCGCCGTCGAGCGCCACCCGGTGCTGGTGGCTGCCTTGCGTGATCTGCCCGAGTCGGTGCTGGTGGTGACGATGTGCTCGGGCGCCTATTTGCTGGCGGCGACCGGTCGATTGGCGGACAAGCGCGTCACCACTCACTGGATGCTGGCAGATGGCCTACAAGCTCGCTATCCCGACGTGCATGTGCTGGCAGGCGAGAACCTGGTGCAGCAGGGCGGCCTGATCTGTTCGGGCGGCTCACTGGCGGGGGTGGATGCCTGTCTGCATGCGGTGCAATTGCTGGCGGACCGGCGTACCGCCAAAGACCTGGCTGCCCTGCTCGTGACGGATATCAGCCGGGGCCCTCAGTCGAGGTTCATGCCCTCGCTGGGGATGCGACGTCACGCGGACCGTGAGATCAAGCTGATCCAGGATCGCCTGGAGGCTCAGTGCGATCAGGCCTTCTCGCTGGAGGAGTTGGCCGAGATGGTCCACGTGAGTGTGCGGACGCTGCAACGGCGGTTTCTGGCTGCGACGGGCATGACGCCGGTTCAGTATCTCCAGGCTGTGCGCATCGAGCGCGGCAAGGACTTGCTGGAGTCGGAGAGGCTGCCTGTGCCTGATATTGCCGCGCGCGTCGGCTATCAGGATCGCGTGGCTTTCGGGCGCCTGTTCAAGAAAATGGTGGGCATGACGCCCGCAGCCTACAGGCAGAAGCATCAGTAGGAGCACCCGTGAGGTGCTCCTGCGTGAGCAACCGGTTGATCAGCTGGCTTCGCTGCTGCCCGCCATCACGTGGCTGAAGCCGCCGTCCACATAGGTGATTTCGGCGGTCACGCCTGCAGCCAGATCGGACAGCATGAAGGCGGCGACGTTGCCGACGTCCTCGATCGTCACATTGCGGCGCAGCGGCGCGTTTTCTTCCACCACGCTCAGGATCTTGCTGAAGCCCTTGATGCCGGCCGCGGCCAGCGTCTTGATCGGGCCGGCCGAGATGCCGTTGACGCGGATTCCCTTGGGGCCCAGGCTGGCGGCGGTATAGCGCACGCTGGCTTCCAGCGATGCTTTGGCCAGGCCCATGGTGTTGTAAGCCGGCACAATGCGCTCCGAGCCCAGATAGGACAAGGTCAGCAAGGCAGCGTTCTCGTTCAAGTAGGGCAGGGCAGCCTTGGCCATGGCGGGGAAGCTGTAGGCCGAGATGTCATGCGCAATGCGGAACGATTCGCGCGAGAGGCCTTCCAGGAAGTCTCCCGCGATCGCTTCACGAGGCGCAAAGCCGATCGAGTGCACGAAACCGTCGATCTTGGGCCAGGCCTTGGCCAGATCCGCGAACATGGCGTCGATCTGCTCGTCGCTGCTGACATCGCAGTCGAAGATCAATTCAGAGTCGAACTCCTTGGCGAACTCGGTGATCCGGTCCTTGAAGCGGTCACCAACGTAGCTGAATGCCAGTTCGGCGCCTTCGCGTTTGCACGCTTTGGCGATACCGTAGGCGATCGAGCGGTTGGAAAGCAGGCCGGTGATCAGCAGGCGTTTGCCGGCGAGAAATCCCATGAGGTCTCCATTAGGGGTACTGAACCAGCCGCGGATTTTGGCATGGCAATGTGGGTAAAAGAGAATTTGTGGCCAATCTCTTGAT
>NZ_SCTN01000181.1 GCF_004297345.1 Aquabacterium sp.
AGTGCCGCAGCAGTTCGGCAGGCTGCTCGCCAGCTCGGCGTGTCAACCAACACCTTTCAGGTGGCGGCGATCGCGCAATGCTTTCTGTCTCAGGCGCCAGGGGATCCCAAGGCCGCCGCCGTGATCCGCATCTCGGTGAACATGCGCCGCTACTATCCGGCGTCTGCTGGCCACGGCCCGCTTTGGGGCAACCATGTCGGGGCCTTTCTGATCATCGAGCAGGACGCCGGCAAATCGCTGAAAGACCGCGTGCGATCGGTGGGGGAGCAGATGAAAGAGGGGCAGGCCAGATTTGCCCGCCGCGAGATGTGCTGGACCTATCTGCTTGAAGAACTGATGCCGCTGCTCGGGCGCACGCTCCTGAGCCATATCAGCGTGCAAATGAAGCGCAAGGACAGGTTTCCCGCGATCAGTTGCCATTCGACGAGCCTGGGCGACGCCGGTCCCATCATCAATCCGCCCGATGTGGCCGTGCGCATTGATGAGTTCGTGCCCGTCGTGAGCAGCGTGTCACCGCTGCAGGTGCTGTCGGAGGCTGGTGGACGACTGTTGATGCCGCATGTGTGGCAGTTGGCAGAAACGTCCGCCGAAGACATCGATGCCTTCCTGATCCGGTTGGATCAAACCTTCGAGCGACTGGTGGCCGAGGCGGCGCAACTGGCGTGATCGCCCACGCCGCCTGCGCCCCATCGGGGCCTGTGCTCAGAGCCGGCCCAGCTCCACATACAGCGGCCGATTGTCGATGCCGGGGCGAGGATCGGCGCCATAGCTCAACCAGAAGTGGCTGGAGAACAGCTTCTGGCGCTTGTAGCCGCGCGGCACGTTCTCAAGCGGGTCGCCGTGCGTGAAGGCTGTGGCCAGCGCATCGAACTTCTGGCCTTGATTGGCCATCACGTAGTCGATCAGGCCTTGCAACACGGCCGGGTCGTCATTGGCAATCAGGATGTTGGCCAGCGTCAGGTAGTTCAGCACGCCACCGATCGGAGGCAGCTTGAAGCCGCCCGTGATGCCCACGTACAGGTTGTAGATCGGACGCAGCACCTTCACGATGGGCTTGAAGCCGACGATGCGCGTCTGCTTGTAGGCCTTCTGGTTCCAGCCCGCGACCATGCCGATGATCTGGCCATTGCGCGTGGCCAGCACGAAGTCGCCAATGCTCAGGCCCGCGTAGTACGAATCGCCCGCCAGCAGCTTGGTGAAGTCATACGCGGGGTAGCCATTGCGACGTGGTGCCTCGCGGTCAAAGAAGGCCTGCATGGCCGGCACATCGGCAGCCGTGGCCGCACGCATCTGCACGCCTTGCGGGATGCGCGGTGTGATCTTGCGCGTGAAGATGAAGCTGGTCTCGATCGTGTGGCTGATCCAGTAATCGAACAGCACGCCATCGGCCGTGTTCTTGGCGGCATCCAGTGGCGCCGTGTTTTCTTTCAGCACGATGCCTTGCAGCAGGTCGTCGTTGGAGCGGTGCTTCTTCTGCTCGATGAACAGGTTCGAGGCGATGCCGCGGCGGCGGTAGTACGGGTCCACGCGCGTGTCGCCGGAGTAGTACACGCGGCGCTTCTGACCACTGATATACAGATCGCGGCCCGAGATCACGGTCAGGCCGGCCAGCACATCGGGGCGCTCGTCGTCATCGGCCACGGTCAGGACGAACTCGTCGCCGATGACCTTGGCGCCCACGAAGAAGTCGGGGGCACGCTGGAAACACATCTGTGCCACGCCGGGCATCGTGATCTTGGTGATCAGGTCCTGCATCTTGGCGTTGTCGGCGGGGGTGCCCTGTCGTACGGTGATGGCCATGGTGAACAGTGGATCAAATGGGTGGATGAAAGGGCTGGCGCCGTTCAGCTGTCCAGCGACTGTCGCAACACGGCGGGCACATCGCCACGCCAGTGTCGCAAAGGTTCGATCTTGATGTTGCCTTCGATCATGCCGCGCTCACGACATTGATCGAGGTAGATGGCGCGCATCTGCGGCAAGGCCACGCAGGCGGCATGCTGTAACTGGCCCAGCTCGCGCGCGAGCTTGTAGTGGAAGTTGCCCTGCAAGGCCTTCTCGACCTGCTCGGCCAAGGCGCGCTGCATGGCTTCGCGTGGCGCATCGGCGCTGCATTCAACCAGCAGCACATAACCGGGCGTGCGGTTGCGGGCCTCATCCAGCGCCAGCAGCGTCACCGGCATGGCGTCCGCCATCTGCAGTTGATCCTGCACCATCTGCGCCGTGGTGGCGCTGGTCTTTTC
>NZ_SCTN01000182.1 GCF_004297345.1 Aquabacterium sp.
ACTTCCTGTTCGGTGTGCTGGCCTTGTCGGTGGCTTATGGCCTGTTCTTCGGCAACGTGGTGCTGCTGCCTATGTGGCTGCAGCAGTACATGGGCTACACGGCCTCCGTGGCCGGTATGGCTGTGGCGCCGGTCGGCTTGCTGGCGATCTTGCTGTCACCCATCGTGGGCAAGAACGTGACCAAGGTGGACCCGCGCTGGCTGGCCACGGTCGCTTTCTCGGGCTTTGCACTGGTGATGTGGATGCGTTCGCACTTCAACACCCTGGTCGACTTCAACCACATTCTGGTGCCGACGATTCTGCAAGGTGCGGCCATCGCCTTCTTCTTCATCCCCTTGAGTGCGATCACGCTCAACGGCTTGACGCCGGACCGCATCCCCGCTGCATCGGGCTTGAGCAACTTCGTTCGGATCACGGCGGGTGCGATGGGGACGTCCACCGTGACCACCATCTGGGAGAACCGCGCCACGCTGCACCATGTGCACATGGTCGAGAAGGTGTCTCGCACGGATCCTGGCGCCATGGATGGCCTCAATGCCCTGATGAACACGGGCATGAGCTTCGATCAGGCTGCGGCGCAGATCACGCGCTTGATCGATCAGCAGGCCTTCACGCGGGCAGCGGACGATGTCTACCTGGTCTCGTCTTTCCTGTTCTTGTGCCTGATCCCGATTGTGTGGATGGCCAAGCCCAAGAAGATGGCAGCGCCTGTGGATGCGGGCGGGGCGCACTGAGCCTTTGCCGCATTCTTTGCGGTATTGGCAGGCTCGGCGCCCTGGGTGATGTCAGCGCGGGATGGCGTAGTTGGCGTCGGTCATCAGATCGATGCCGCACGACAGGCCTTCCACCCAGTCGATGAACTGCTTGACGGCCGGGCCTTGCAGTGGCGCGCCGTGCTGCGGCACGATCATGTCGATGGGCAGTTGCCGCGCCATACGCGCCCAGAAGCGCAGGATCTTGTTGGACACCATGTAGCGGCGATGGAAGGCTTCCATGCCCGGTGGCATGGGCGACAGCGAGGTGATGACTTGCTGGGCTTGCTTGCCGGCCATCAACGAGACACCCAGGTCGCCTGAGAACAGGATGCGGCTGATCGGATCGTAGAACTGGAAGTTGCCTTCGGCGTGCATGAAGTGCGCGGGCAGGGCGATCAGTTCGCTGTTGCCAATCGGGATACGCATGCCTGAATCCGGCATGCCGATGATGCGGCCTGTGGTCTTACCCGGCTTGCAGAAGTGCGGCACAAAGCGCTCCCACAGCGTGGATACATACAGCTTGGCATCTGGTGTGGCGGTCATCCAGCGGTCAAGCGCGGCGATGATGTCAGGGTCAGCATGCGAGGCCACGATGGCCGACAGGCGTGAGGGCGCGAAGTGCCGGGTCATGGCCAGATAGAGCTCGCTGTAGGCCAGGTTGCCGCCCGGATCGATGATGGCGCCGGTATCGTCGTTGACGATGAGGAACTGGTTGGCCTGAACTGCGCCGCCTCCTTCGTCACACAAATCAGAAAACATCAGGCACACGTGGCCCTTGTGGCGAAACAGTTCGTACGGCATGGTCTTTCTCGGTGAAGGGCCAGCTTATGTGCGCCAGTCTGGCTTGGCGTTAACCCATATCAAGCCTACAGGGCTTCGCCAGTCAAGTTTGTGCGTTTGTGGCGAAAACCGCAAGCGTCACGACTGGATACCAAATGCGCGTCGTACACCGATCAGCGCATCGGCTTGATCGCAGGGTACGACCACACGTTGCGGCATGCTGCGCAGCCAGGTGATCTGGCGTTTGGCCAACTGGCGCGTGGCGGCGATGCCTTTGTCCATCACCTCTTTGAGCACGGTGGGCTGGTGCAGATCCAGCCCGGCATCCAGTGCTTCCCAGACCTGGCGGTAACCCACGCACCGGATGGAGGGCAGGCCCACGTGCAGATCGGGGCGCTCGCGCAGGCGCATGATCTCATCAATGAAGCCCGCTTGCATCATCAGCTCGAAGCGTTGCGCCACGCGTTGATGCAGCCAGGCACGATCGGTGGGTTCCAGCGAGACCAGGATGGCCTCGTGTTGCGGCTCGTCTTTCTTGTTCGCTCTTTGATGGAAGCTCGACAAAGGCTGGCCTGTGCTGTGCCAGACCTCCAATGCACGCTGGATGCGCTGGGTGTCAGCCGGGGCGAGGCGCGCGGCGGTGATGGGGTCGACCTTGGCCAGTTCGGCATGCATCGCGGGTGTGCCGCGTTCGGCGATCTGGGCATCCAGCATGCCACGGATGGCAGGGTCTGCGGTGGGCATGTCGTCCAGGCCTTCAAGCAGGGCCTTGATGTAGAGCATGGTGCCGCCGACCAGCAGTGGTGTGCGATCGCGTGCACGGATCTCGCCAATCAGGCGTTGCGTGTCTTGCACGAAGCGGGCGGCGCTGTAGCTCTCGCTCGGGTCGATGATGTCGATGAGATGGTGCGGTACGGCGGCCATCTCGTCAGCAGACGGCTTGGCGGTGCCGATGTCCATGCCCTTGTAGATGAGGGCCGAGTCCACACTGATGATCTCGATATCGACGTCTTGCGCCAAGGCCAGTGCGGCCGCGGTTTTGCCGCATGCGGTGGGGCCGGCCAGGATCCAGGTAGGTGGCGTCTTCGTCATGATCTTGTTCATGCAGCGGCGTGATGATGGCCGTCACGTTGAACGCGGCCAAGCGCGATCCACGCCGTCATCGCGCCACCGATGCCCATGCCCAGCGTCATCGGATGAATGGTGCCGGCCCATGCTGGCAGGGATGTCCACCAGGACATGAATGCGCCGATCACGAAGGCAATGAAGGACAGCACGAAGCCTGACAAAGCCGATGCGGCGCCCGCCTGCATGGGGAAGGCCGAGACCACACCCGTCTGCCCGCAAGGCTGATGGATGCCATGTGCAAAGGCGTACAGCCACATGCCAGGCAGCAGGCTCCAGGCGGGCACCTGCCAATGCCACATGAGTTGCCCGGCAGAGACCAGCACCAGCGCCGTGCCACCGGCCAGCGAACACCAGCCTGCCATGCGCACGGTGCCCACCAGGCCTCGGTGAGGCAACATGCGGCGGCACAGGAAGGTGCCAGCCAGATAGGACAGCGACAAGGTGGACATGCCAAAGCCATAAACCGTGCGGCTGGTGCCCAGCACCTGGATGAACACGAAGGATGACAAGGCCAGGTACACGAACAGCCCGCCATAGGTGGACGAGGTCAACATGGCGTGGGCACGGAAGGTGGGGTGCCTGGAGATCTGCCACCAACTGCGAACCATGGTGCCCCAGTGCAGGTGATGCTGGCGGCGTTCCTCGGGCAGGGTTTCGGGCAGGCGCGTCCAGATGAACAGCCAGGTGGCCAGGCCGAACAAGCCCAGCAGGCCCATGGTGGCACGCCAGCCGAAGTGCGTGGCCGTGAGCCCGCCCAGGATGGGGCCTGCCAGCGCCAGAACGCCCAGCCCGCTCATGCCCTTGGCCATCATGCGGGCGCCTTGTTCGGGCGCGTACAAGTCACGGATCATGGCGCGGCCGCACATCACGGCAGCCGACAGGCTGGCGCCTTGCGCCACGCGCGCCAGGATCATCATGCTCAGATCCTGGGCGACCACGGTCAAGGCGCTGGCCAGCACATAAAAGCCCAGGCCCCAGCGCAAGACGGGGCGGCGGCCAAAACGATCCGAGATCGGGCCCCAGATCAACTGGCCGAAACCAAAGGCCAGGATCATGGCCGAGAGCGTCCACTGCACATGCGACGGGTCCAGCCCTAGCTCGCGTTGCATCTGCGGCAACGCGGGCAGGTAGAGATCGGTCGTGATGGGTTGCAGGCCGGTGAGCAGGCTCAGGGCCATGATCACCACCCAGGCCGGCAGGGCGCGGTCAGCCCGCGTGGGCTCAGAAGCGCTCATCCGGCCTCAGGAAGCGCCATTGACCCAGGGGCAGCTTGCCCAGCGTGATGCGGCCCATGCGCACGCGCTTGAGGCCCACCACTTTGAGTCCAACCAGTTCGCACATGCGGCGGATCTGGCGCTTGCGGCCTTCACGCAGCACGAAGCGCAACTGCTGCTCGTTCTGCCACGACACCTGCGCAGGCTTGAGCTGGCGGCCATCCAGTTCCAGGCCGAACTTGAGTTGTTCGATGGCTTCTGGCGGCACCACGGCGGAGACGTTCTCTGCCTCAGGCGAGGCCTCGTACACCACACGCACGAGATATTCCTTCTCGATGCCGGAGTCTTCGCCGATCAGTTGCTTGGCGATGCGGCCATCCTGTGTGAGCACGAGTAGGCCGGTGGAGTCGATGTCCAGACGGCCCGCAGGGGCGAGGTTCTTCAGGTGGCCTCGTGTCAACTGGACGGGCAGCTTGTCTTCGTGCCAGCGGTTCTCAGGCCTGATCAGTGCCACGGCGGGCTCATAGCCGTCTTCAGCCTGGCCGCTCACATAGCCGATGGGTTTGTGGATCAAGACGGTGACGCGCTGGGCCTGTTGGGTGCGCGCCAGCGAATCGATGGTGATGACTTGATGCGGGAACACGCGCGTGCCGAGTTCGCTGACAACCTCGCCATCGACACTGACCCAGCCTTGTTCGATCCACTCATCGGCTTCACGGCGCGAGGCCAGGCCTTTTTCGCTCATGAGCTTGGACAGGCGCAGGCGGCCGTCGTCTTCGCGTGGTTCGACCGGCGCTTGCGGTTGGCGTGGGGCCGAATGGCCGTCAGCACGGCGGTGGTCTCGGCGTGGCGCTTGTTCCGGGCGTTGGTCCTGATAGTCAGAGCGATCTGCCGACCGGGCGCGATCCTGCGTGCCGCGTGGATCCTGCTCACGGCGCGATGAGGGGCGGCGATCACCCTGTGGCGCCTGGCGCGGATCACGGCGAGGTTCATCTCGGCCCTCGCCGCGGTAAGCGCCGCGATCCTGGCCGGGCGCCTGACGTGGCTCTCTGCGAGGCGCCTGTTCGTCTCGACGTGGTGCCGCACGCTCACGGGCTGCAGCTTCTTCACGTGCCTGAGTAGCCTCTGCAGCCGTCATGCGCTTGCGTGGCGCCGTGCCGCTGCCACGCACGGGGGGCTTGCGGTAGGGGCTGCCGGTTTGTTCGGTGTCGGCCTGAGCCGGTTTGGCCAGGATCAATTTTTTTCGTTCGGTCATAAGGGTGTCCGGCAGGGCGGCTGCGTGGGGCGATGCGGATCAACGGCCACGCAGGAAAAGGGCGTCGAGTTCTTTCAACGTGAGCTGGCGCCAGGTCGGTCGGCCATGATTGCACTGATCGGCGCGTTCGGTGGCTTCCATGTCGCGCAGCAGGGCATTCATTTCGGCCAAGGTCAGGCGGCGGTTGGCGCGCACGGCGCCGTGGCAGGCCATGGTCGCCAGCAGTTCATGCTGCGCGCGCTTGATCACGTCGCTGGCGTCGAGCTGGGCCAGTTCAGCCAGCACCGAGCGGGCCAGTTCCACGCCGTCAGCCTGTGTCAGGGCCATGGGCAACGAACGCACAGCCAGTTTGCCGGGGCCGATCGCATCCACGTCCAGGCCCAGCGAGAGCAGGGCGTCGCGCTGGGTTTCGGCCGTGGCCACTTCCTGAGGCGTGGCCGCAAAGGTCAGCGGGATCAGCAGGGGCTGGCTTTCCAGGCGCTCATGCGCCAGTTGTGCTTTCAGGCGTTCGTAGACCACACGCTCATGGGCGGCGTGCATGTCCACGATGATCAGGCCCTTGGCGTTCTCGGCCAGCACGTAGATGCCGCCGATCTGCGCCACGGCACGGCCCAGGGGCCATTCCTGGCTCTCATCCATCGAGGCCGGGGGGATCTGATTGGTCCAGTCGTTGGCGGGTTGCGCGTTGCTGCTCAGATCGCGGGTGACAGGGGCAGTAGCAACGGTGAACGCTTGTGCCTCATCGTCCTGGCTGGATGAGGCCACGACCCGAGGCAGGTTCAAACCGGCAAAAGCGTCGGGGGACGCGCTGGGATCAAAGGCGGGGATGGGCGTGGATGCCGTGGACAACACGGTGGCCGTGTCGGACGACGCGCCACCGCTACTGGGCCAGCCGCCCCAACGGCGCTCCGGTGCGCTGTCTTGTACACGCATCCAGGGCAGGGCGGTCTGTTGCGCGGGCTGCAGCTTGGGCGGCTCTGTAGTGGCCTGCAAGTTGAAGGCGGGCGTGGCCTGTGAGCCGTCAGCTGGCCTTGCAGATGTCGCTTCTTCTGATGCCGACGAGCCGGTACCAGGCAAGGCTTCTTTGGCATCAACCTGACCTGCGCGAGACAAGGCCAGCGCCGCTTCAACTGCCTTGCGCGCAGCCTGGTGAACCTGGCGCGAATCACGGAAGCGCACCTCGATCTTGGTCGGGTGCACGTTCACATCCACCAACTCCGGCGCGATGTCGATGAACAGCGCGTAGGTAGGTTGACGCGAGCCATGTAGCACGTCTTCGTAGGCGGAGCGCACGCCGTGAGCCAGCAGCTTGTCGCGCACATAGCGGCCATTGACATAGCAGTACTGCCAGTCGGCACGGGAGCGGGCGGCATCGGGCAGGCCGGCGCGGCCATGGATGCGCATGGGCCCGATGCTCAGCGCAACCTCACGGCTGGTGCGCACGAACTCGTCGCCCAGCACATCGGCCAGGCGCTGCGCCGGTGTGCCCGCACGCAGTTGTTCAACCAGCTTGCCTTCGTGCCACACGCTGAAGCCCACATCCGGCCGCGCCAGGGCGTGGCGGCGTACGGCTTCCAGACAATGCGCCAGCTCGGTGGCATCACTCTTGAGGAACTTGCGCCGGGCGGGGGTGCTGAAGAACAGCTCGCGCACTTCCACGCTGGTGCCCACGGCACGCGCAGCCGGGCTCAATTCACCCGAGCGGGCATCCAGCCGGTGGGCGTGTGCGGCGTCAGGTGTGCGGCTGGACAAGGACGTGTCAGACACGGAGGCGATCGCCGCCAGGGCCTCACCCCGAAAACCCATGGTGGACACATGCTCCAGGTCATCGAGCGAGCGGATCTTGCTGGTGGCGTGGCGGCGCAGGGCCAAAGGCAGCTCGGGCACCGGGATACCGCAGCCATCGTCTTCCACCAGAATCTGGCGCACGCCACCAGCCAGCAGCTTGACGGTGATCTGGCTGGCGCCGGAGTCCAGCGCGTTGTCCACCAGCTCGCGCACCACGGACGCCGGGCGCTCCACCACCTCGCCAGCGGCGATCTGGCTGATCAGTTCGTCGGGCAACTCCTGAATGGTTCGGCGCGCAGGCGCTGATTCAGGTGTGGGTGTGTCCGAAAAAGATGGTTCGCGGGCGGGCTCAGGCGTCATCCTGCTATTGTAGAAGGCCCGGGCTTCGGGGATTGGCTGTACGGCTTCCTTGAGCAATCCCGGCCATAATGCGCCGCCATGGATATCGCACACTTTCTGATTGACTTCATCCTGCACGTGGACAAGCATCTGATGATGTTTGTGCAGGATTTCGGGCCTTGGGTCTATGCCCTGCTGTTCCTGATCATCTTTGTCGAGACCGGCGTGGTGGTCATGCCCTTCCTGCCGGGTGATTCGCTGCTGTTCATGGTCGGGGCCCTGTGCGGCCTGGGCATGATGAGCCTGCCCCTGTCCATCGGGCTGCTGACTGTGGCCGCGATCGCGGGCAATCAAAGCAACTACGCGATCGGGCGCAAGCTGGGGCCTACAGTGTTCCAGTGGGAGCAGTCACGTTTCTTCAACAAGAAAGCTTTCGAGCAAGCTCACGCCTTCTATGAGCAGTACGGCGGCATCACCGTGGTGATCGCGCGCTTCATGCCTTTCCTGCGCACCTTCGCGCCCTTCGTGGCGGGTGTGTCGGCCATGAGCCGTGGCAAGTTCACCTTCTATGACGTGACCGGTGGTACCTTGTGGGTCGTGGGTGTGACGCTGGCGGGCTACTACTTTGGCAACATCC
>NZ_SCTN01000183.1 GCF_004297345.1 Aquabacterium sp.
CATCTGGGAAGCCGTCGAGGCCGATCTGGATCTGGTCATTGCCATCACCGAAGGCATCCCTGTGCGCGACATGCTGATGGTGCGCAACAAGATGAAGGCCAAGGAAGCGGCTGGCGGCAAGAAGACCCTGCTGCTGGGCCCCAACTGCCCTGGCCTGATCACGCCTGAAGAAATCAAGATCGGCATCATGCCTGGTCACATCCACCGCAAGGGCCGCATTGGCGTGGTCTCGCGCTCTGGCACGCTGACGTACGAAGCCGTGGCGCAGTTGACCGAACTCGGCCTGGGCCAATCCAGCGCTGTGGGCATCGGTGGTGATCCGATCAATGGTCTCAAGCACATCGACGTGATGCGCGCCTTCAACGACGACCCCGATACCGACGCCGTGATCATGATCGGCGAAATCGGTGGCCCCGATGAAGCCGAGGCCGCGCAGTGGTGCAAGGCCAATATGAAGAAGCCCATCGTCGGCTTCATCGCTGGTGTCACAGCGCCTCCGGGCAAGCGCATGGGCCATGCTGGCGCGCTGATCAGCGGTGGTGCCGATACGGCTGATGCCAAACTCGCCGTCATGGAAGAGTGCGGCTTCAAGGTCACGCGCAATCCATCTGAAATGGGCCGCATCTTGAAGTCGCTCATTTGACAATCTTGCAGAGTCTGTGCATTCCTGGGTGACGCGTCCGGGAAACAAGTTCAATCAGCCCCTACACTCAGGGGCTGATTCATTTCTGAAGCGACATGGAAGCATTTTTGACCCCGGAGTTCTGGCTCGCTGTTGGCCAGATCGTGATGATCGATATCCTGCTTGGCGGGGATAACGCCGTGGTCATCGCCCTCGCGTGCCGTAATTTGCCGCCCGAGTTGCGCACCAAGGGCATCATCTGGGGCACGATGGGGGCGATCGCCTTGCGCGTTGTGCTGATCTTCTTTGCCATGTCGCTGCTCAAGCTGCCCTATCTGAAGCTGATTGGGGCTTTGTTGCTGCTGTGGATCGGCATCAAATTGCTGGTTCCCGAAGATGATGATCACGGCAATCTTCAAGCAAGTGACCGCCTGCTCGGGGCGATCAAGACCATCATCGTGGCGGACTTCGTCATGAGTGTGGACAACGTCATCGGCATCGCTGGCGCGGCCCAGGGCGCTGGTCACGAAGGACATCAGATGCCCTTGGTGATCTTTGGTCTGCTGGTCAGCATCCCCATCATCGTGTGGGGCAGCACCATCGTGCTCAAGCTGATGGACCGTTTCCCGCTCATCATCACAGGAGGCGGCATGTTGTTGGGTTGGATTGCTGGCACCTTGGCCGTGGCCGATCCGGTTGTGGCGCCGCATCTGCCTGCGGAGGAGTCCATCCGGTATTTCGCAGGCGCACTCGGTGCCTTGCTGGTTCTGGCTGTTGGCAGCGTGCTGGCCAGAAGGGCCGCAGCCGAGGCCGAGGCCTGATCGCATGCATTTGACCGCACTGACCTTGCTCATCGTCCTGCTGGTGCTGGTCGGCTTGGGCTTGGTGTTGTGGTTGGTGCGTCAGCGCAGGCAGGTGCCATTGGCCAAGAATGGGTTTGTGCATACCCGCCCGGCCTTTGCGGATACGGATCCTGTCTCAGGCAGGGTTGCGCCAGATGAGGATGCAGGGCCGGAGACGGTGCTGTCTTACCTGGATGTGCCGCAAAACTCGTCCTTCCACTCCCAGTTCGCCAACAGCATGCCCTCGTTGTTTCAAGAGGATTTTGCTTCCAGCACCATGCCGCAGGCCTTGATGAATGTGGCGCCCCAGACGCAGGGGGAGCAGGTGGGCGTGCAGCGCATTCAGCGTGCTTTGCAGGCGCTGGGGGATGGCCCGGTGGACAAGGCCTGGCAGACCATGCAAGGCTTCTTCCCGGAGGCTGGCAATCGCCATGCAACGCTGGAAACACTGGAGCGCATCGCCGTGGCATTCGAGCGTGATGCACGCTATGACTGCGCGCGCGATGTTTACGAGCACATCGCCGACATCGATCCCAACTGGCATCAGGTCAAGTTGCATCTGATGCGCGCCCGTGGCCTGGCGCAGGTCGCCACGGCCAATACATGGGGGACTTTGCCTGCTCGCCCGATGCCGCAGGTGGCTCAGGGGCAAATGGGCAAGTACCTGGTGGAAAAGCAGATTGGCAAAGGTGCCATGGGTGCGGTCTACCTGGGCTTTGACCCGGCTACGGATCGAAAAGTGGCACTGAAGACGATGGCC
>NZ_SCTN01000184.1 GCF_004297345.1 Aquabacterium sp.
CCACAAAAGGCACGGTACACAGCAGCCACAAGAGCGGCTTCACCCACGGTTTCAAAAGCAGCTGGTTGAGCTGCTGGTTCACAGACTTCGCTTGCATCAGCAGTACTTCTTCAAATCCATACCGGCATAGAGTTGCCCCACCTGGGCCTCATAACCATTGAACATCATGGTGGATTTGCGCGGCGCAAAGAAGCCGCCATCGCCAATCCGGCGCTCCGAGGCCTGACTCCATCGCGGGTGATCCACCTTCGGGTTCACGTTCGAGTAGAAACCGTACTCGCCCGGATTGGCCTTGGTCCAGGAGGATACCGGCTCGCGCTCGACCAGTCGGATCTTCACGATGGATTTGGCGCTCTTGAAGCCATATTTCCAGGGCACGACCAGGCGCAGCGGCGCACCGTTCTGATTGGGCAGGATCTCGCCATAGAGACCGAAGGCCATCATGGTCAGCGGGTGCATGGCCTCGTCGATGCGCAGGCCTTCCACGTAGGGCCAATCCAGCACGCCTGTACGCACACCGGGCATCTGTTTGGCATCGGCCAGACTGACAAACTCCACGTATTTGGCCCGGCTCGTGGGCTCGGCGCGCTGAATCAGCGTGGACAGCGAGTAGCCCACCCACGGAATCACCATGGACCAGCCTTCCACACAACGCAGCCGGTAGATGCGCTCTTCCATGGCGCCCAGCTTGAGCAAATCATCCAGGCCCAGCTTGAGTGGCTTGCCCACCTCGCCTTCGATGCTCAGCGCCCACGGGCGGGGCTTGAGCGTGTGGGCATGCTCGGCCGGGTCGGCTTTGTCCGTACCGAACTCGTAGAAGTTGTTGTAGCTGGTCACGTCCTCATAGGGCGTGAGCTTGTCCATTGTGAAAGCCCCTGGCACCTTGCTGGGCACGCCTGGCAGGGCGGCCAGCTTGCCAGGGCGCTTGACGGTCACGCCGCCTTGGGCATGCCCCTGCCCTGCCAGCAACAGGGCGGCGCCACCCGCAGCGCCCGCCTGCAGCAGTTGCCGCCGCGCCAGGTACACCGGCTGCGGGGTGATGTCACTGGCAACAGGATGCTGCATGCCACTGTCAGGATGCAGGATGCTGCGCGATGTTCGAAGAAGGATGGTCATGCTGGTCAAGCTCCACGGCCAAGAAAAACGGTGCCTGCAACCTTCGTCGCAGACACCGCCGTGAACCTTACACCGTCATGCACGCATGCGGCGCAAAGCGCGCTCAAACCCCTGTTCGCGACACGCGAACGAAGCCAATCCCAAGCAACCCCAGCGCCATGAGCGCGTAACTGGCGGGCTCCGGCACAGCACGCACCATCATGAAATTGGGCGCATCCAGCACGCTGCCACCGCTCATATTGGCGTACTTTGTCCAGTCATTCGACACGCTCGGCAACGACGCCAGCCAGCGCACCTCGGCCGTGCTGGAAGCATGCCCCGCAATCAGATCGTCGCTCACGCTGACCAGGCGCGTATCAGGCCCCGAGTTCACCCAGCCCAGGTAATCGTGATGGGCATCTGCGCTGCCCGCAGCCACGGCGTTGAAATAGAAATCGATGCCCGGCACATTGGCCTTGATGCTGCTGTCCAGCGTGTAGAGGTCCCGCCCATTGCTCGGATTGGACACATAACCCGCATCCAGCAGCAAGGTTCTGAACTCGGAGGTCGTGGCCATGCGGTAGCCGGCCAGTTCACCAGCCGACTGAGTCTGAAATCCGTACCAGGCCAGATTGGCGCCGGTATCGATCAACGGCTTTTGCACCGAGGCATCACCTTGAATGACTTCGGCCATGACGGAGGTCGCACAAGCAGCCCCCATCACGAACGCCACAAAACAGGACAGAACAGGACGCATGCTTCCTCCGAATCGGTGTGTTGTGCGAGCAAACCGGATCAGGAGAGCCTCACGCTACGCCCGATCCAATTTCACTGGATGGAAACAGGCTAACCAATACCGCCCATTTACCCCCTCGGGAAACCACTCAGGCCATCGAGCAGGATGTAAGGGAATGCGAACCCACCGCTCAAGGTGTAGCGAAGCGCGGCACCTGCCCGGCTGGCCCATGGATCTGCAGCAAACGACCTGACAGACGGGCCTGCACGCGTTCGGGCAGTGGTGCGAACCCGGTGCCACGGGTCAACTCGTCGCCATGCATGAAACACCAGTACACAAATCTGGCCACCCAGTCGGTGGCGTTCATGTCTTTGGGCGCAGCATCCAGCAACACATAGCTGGTAGCTGTCAAAGGCCAGGCATCAGCACGTGGCTGGCTCAGCAAACCGGCGCCATCGTCACCCTTTTTGTACAGATCAGACGCGAGGATGGCCGCCCTGAAGGCTTCTTCAGAAGCCGCCACAACGAAGCCGCCGGAGGTACGCAGCTTCACGCTGCTCAGCCGGTCCTTTTGCACGCGATCAAACGACACATAGCTCAGACCGCCTGCCGTCTCTTTGAGCAGGGCTGCCACGCCGTCGTTGCCCTTGGCGGCGAGTGTCGAGCCAGGCCAGGCCGGTTTTTGAGATGCCGGTACCGCCGTTGCGAAACGGGCGGAAGACATGCCCAGATAACGCGTCCACACCTCGGTCGAGCCGGAGGCATCGTCACGCACGATGCGGGTGATGGCCTGGGCGGGCAGGCGCAAGCCCGGGTTGAGCGCGGCAATGCGCGGGTCATCCCACTGCTGGATCTGCCCTTGCATGATGTCGGCCAGCACCTCGCCGCTGAGCACCAGCTGATTGGGGCCAATGCCTTGCACATTGACCACCGGCACCAGCCCGCCAACGAGCATGGGGATCTGCACCAGCTTGTGCTCGGCCAGTTGCTGAGGCGTCAGCGGGTTGTCCGTGCCGCCGAGCTGCACCGAACGCGCCTTGATCTGCTTGATGCCATCGCCCGAACCCGTGGGCACGTAGCGCACGGTGACGCCGGGGTTCATCTCTGCAAAGCGCTTTGTCCAACGCTCGTAGACATGCGAGGGAAAACTGGCGCCTGCGCCTTTGATCTGCACCTCAGCCTGAGCTGATACCGCGGCCATACCGGCACCGGCCAGCACCAGCATAGACACCCAACGCTTGAACCCAACACGACCAGACAGCATCGCCAACAACTCAAAAGCCCATGAAACAGGACGCGAAGATACACCACCCCGGGTCAACCCTGAGCCGTTCGGATCAAGCCGAAACGGAAAAAGGGCCGGTTGCCCGGCCCCTTACAGCTTGCTTACAACGATGACAGCGCGCTGTTTGAAGCGCCTGCGGACCGCCGAAAATCAATCAAACCATCAAGCTGCTTTCTTGGCTGCGGTCTTCGAAGCCGTCTTGGAGGCGGCCTTCTTGGCAGCCGGAGCGCGTGGCGCCCGAGGCTCGAACTCGAAGCCCACCTTGCCGGCCTTGGCATCCCAGCTCAAGAAGGCCTTGAACTTGCGACGCGTCTTGTTGGACACGAAGTTCTCCAGCAGATCCGTCTTGCCGGTTTCCAGCAGCTTGACGAGCTGGTCCGGCATGATGGGTTGCTGCAGGATGATCTTGCCGCTCTTGAAGTCGCACTTGGCCTTGGAGCTGCCCGTGGTGTGCTCGCACACGTAGTTGCTGCCGTGTTCGTACACGTGGCCGCCACACTTGGGGCAGGCGCCCAGGCTGGTCTGCGCGCTGAAGTCCACGGCCTCGCCGGATTCGTCGTCCTTCTTGGCGTCTTCGCCGAAGTCGAACTCCATCTTCCAGTTGGCGGCCTCTTCATCACGCACCAGCTTGAGCTCGGCCGTGAAGGGCCAACCCGCCTTGGAGCGGAAACCCTCCAGTGGCCCGATTTTGTGGTCGCGCATCAACTGCTCGACCTCAGGCAACTCGAAACTGCGGCCAGCCGGAATCTTGGTCATGCTGAAGCCACAACCCGCGCCGTCATCGCTGCCGCTCTTGCCCACGCAGGTGAAGCGGCGGTAGTTTTCCTTGACCACGCCGCCGCAATTGGGGCAAGGCGTTTGCAAGGTGGCGTAATCACCAGGGATGGTGTCGCGGTCGTATTCCTTGGCCTTTTGCACGATGCGCTGCGTCATGGCGGCGATCTCGGCCATGAAGGCTTCGCGACTCAGGCGGCCCTTTTCCATCTCCGAGAGTTGGAACTCCCAGTTGCCGGTCAGCTCGGGCTTGGTCAGGTCTTCCACACCCAGGCCGCGCAACAGCGTGGTCAGCTGGAAGGCCTTGGCCGTGGGGATCAGCTCACGGCCTTCGCGGTACATGTACTTTTCAGTGATCAGGCCTTCGATGATGGCCGCGCGGGTAGCTGGCGTGCCCAAGCCCTTTTCGGTCATCGCGGCCTTGAGCTCTTCGTCGTCGATCAGCTTGCCCGCGCCTTCCATGGCGCTCAGCAGCGTCGCTTCCGAGTAGCGTGCCGGCGGCTTGGTCTTCAGCGCATTGACGGCCACGTCTTCCGTGGTCACGGCCTCGCCGGGCTTGACAGCCACCAGCGTGCGCTCATCGCCCTCTTCCGAGGCTTCCTTGCCATACACGGCCATCCAGCCCGGCTTGACCAGCACTTTGCCGTTGGTCTGGAAGCAATGCTCCTTGCCAGCAGCGGGCACCTTGGTGATGCGGGTGGTGACCATGAACTCGGCGGCCGGGTAGAACACGGCGATGAAGCGCTTGACGACCATGTCGTACAGCTTGGCCTCGGCCTCGGTCAGGCTCTTGGGCGCCTGCATCGTGGGGATGATGGCAAAGTGATCCGACACCTTGGCGTTGTCGAACACGCGCTTGTTGGGCTTCACATAACCATCGTTGACCGCCTTGCGGGCATGCTGCGACAACTCGCGCAGCGGCCCGGGCATGTCCTCATCGGCGATCATGCCCATGGTGTCCTTGACCACGCCCAGGTAGTCCTCGGGCAGCGCGCGCGAATCGGTACGCGGGTAGGTCAGGGCCTTGTGCTTTTCATACAGGGCCTGCGCCAGGCCCAGCGTGGTCTTGGCACTGAAGCCGAAGCGCGAGTTGGCCTCGCGCTGCAGCGTGGTCAGGTCATACAGCAGCGGGCTGGACTGGTTGCTGGGCTTGGCCTCTTCCGTGACCGTGCCCTGCTTGCCTTCCACGGCATCGGCAATGGCCTGTGCCTCGGCGGCGGACCAAACGCGATCTGCCTTCTGCTCGGCTTCGGCCGAACCTTCCGCCGCGTTCTTGTCCTTCTTGAACGTGGGATCGAACCACTTGCCTTCATAAGCCCCGGCATCCACGCCGAAGCTGGCCTTGATTTCCCAGTAATCGCGGTAAACGTGCTTGCGGATCTTTTCTTCGCGTTCCACCACGATGGACAGCGTCGGGGTCTGCACCCGGCCGACCGTGGTCAAGAAGAAACCGCCATCGCGCGAGTTGAACGCCGTCATGGCGCGCGTGCCGTTGATGCCCACCAGCCAGTCGGCTTCGGAGCGGCAACGTGCGGCGCTGGCCAGCGGTGTCATCTGCTCATCGGTGCGCAGGGCGTCGAAGCCGTCGCGGATGGCGGCAGGCGTCATGCTCTGCAGCCACAGGCGCTTGACTTCCTTGCCCAGGCCCTTGGCGCGCGTGGTGGCCGTGCTGTCGGCCGCGTACTGCGCAATCAGGCGGAAGATCAGTTCACCTTCGCGCCCCGCGTCACATGCGTTGATCAGGGTGGTGACATCCTTGCGCTTGATGAGCTTGACCAGGGCATTGAGGCGCCCCTTGCTCTTGTCGATCGGGTTGAGATCGAAATGCGGCGGGATGACCGGCAGGTTGGCGAAGCTCCACTTGCCCCGCTTGACATCGAATTCGTCGGGCGCCTTGATTTCGACCAGATGGCCGACGGCGGAGCTGACCACATAGTGTTCGCTCTCGAAGTATTCATCGTGTTTGTCAAATTTGCCGTCCACCGGCGTCAATGCGCGCACGATGTCTTGGGCAACCGACGGTTTTTCTGCAATGACCAGGGCTTTGCTCATGGGCGTCTTTATATCTCTTCTTACAATCGGGCTTCTCGCGCGCACGCACGCACACATACGTGTGCACACACGCGGGCACGCGCGCCCACCAATTCAATGTACCCAATCTGGCCGATGACGCAAGCCGCAAAAAAAACCAAGCCTGCCGCCCGGACGGCTCACGCCCCCGCTGAAGCGCCCTCTTCCGGCCGCCGCACCCAGGTGCGCGAGTCGGCCATCCACGGCAAGGGCGTCTATGCCATCCGCCCTCTCAAGGCCGGCGACACGGTGCTGGAGTACCGTGGCGAGATCATCACCTGGCAGGAGGCGCTGGATCGCCACCCGCACGATCCGTCACAACCGAATCACACCTTTTACTTCCACTTGGACGACGGCCACGTCATCGACGGCAAGTACCAGGGCAACTCCGCCAAGTGGATCAACCACTCCTGCGACCCCAATCTGGAGGCCGAACAGGACGGCGATCGGGTATTTCTGAAGGCTTTGCGCGACATCGCCGTGGGTGAAGAGTTGTTCTTTGACTACGGTTTGATCATCGATGCACGCATGACGGCCAAGCTCAAGAAGGAATACGCCTGCTGGTGCGGCTCCCCGAAGTGCCGCGGCACCATGCTGGCGTCACGCCGTCGCTGAACGCCGGCCCAGGCCACAACAAGGTGTCTGAAACGCACACACAGGCTGCCGACGGCATCGAGTTGAGCGCCGTGCTGGCTGATCTCAACGCCGCAGCTGAACGCATCTGGGAAGCGGCCTCGCCCGCCTGCCCGGATCTGAGCCTGGAAGTCCTGCCCGAGATCGGCTCGACCAATACCGAGCTGATGGCACGCGGCCGCCGTGGCGAAACCAGCCCTACCGTGCTCACAGCGTGCCGCCAGACCGCCGGCAGAGGCCGTCAGGGCCGCACCTGGCTGGCCTCGCCGGGCGATACCCTGACCTTCTCTCTGGGCCTGCCCATGCGGCTTGATGAGATCCCGGGCGGGGGCAGCGCCCTGTCGCTGGCGGTGGGCATCGCTGTGGCCCTGGCGCTTGAAGCCGGCCTGCAGGCACTGCCCGACCAGGCCCACGCCCCCGCCATCGGTCTGAAATGGCCCAATGACCTGTGGCTCAAGGGCCGCAAACTGGGCGGCATCCTGATCGAAGCCACACCAGCCCCGGGTCTGAGCGATGGGCAGCGATGGGTGGTCATCGGCGTCGGCCTGAATGTGCGGCCAGGCCAGGCCCCCAGTGAGGCCACATCGCTGAGTTCAGCGCTCAAGACCGCCCCCAGCTTGACGGTCGGTCAGATCTGGTCCTGGATCGCACCGGCGCTGCTGGCCAAGGTGCGTGCATTTGAAGCCACCGGCTTTGCACCGTTGCAAGCCGCCTACACTCAGCGCGATGTGCTGGCGGGGCACGCAGTCAGCCTATGGGCCACGCCGGGCCAGGTCCCAGTCGATGGCCACGCCCCCAGCGATACCGGCATGGCGCAGGGCGTGAGCGAAACCGGCGCGCTGCTCGTGCATACTGACAAGGGCCTGCAAGCCTGGACCACAGGCGAAGTCAGCGTGCGGCTGCAAAGCTGACGCCCCCACGCCACCACTCAACCCAATCCTCAAACCAGCCAAACCGACCCATGCTGCGTTCCCTGGTGCTGATCCTGTTGATTGTCAACGCCGCCTTCTTCGCGTGGAGCAAGGGCTGGCTCAATCAGGTCGTAGGCGTGCAGCCTGATGCGCAGCACGAACCGCAGCGCATAGGGCAGCAAATCCATGCCGACAAAATCGTCGTGCTGATGCCCGGGTTGGCCAAGGCAGACAAGGCCGTGCGCAAGACCAGCGCAGCGCCGGCAGACGCCATGGGCGGCGCCTCAACGGCCAATGCGGAGGCAAGCAGCGCCGCTTCTGCGCCATCGCCTGCAGCATCGAGCGCGTCGATCTCGCCGCCACCTCAGGCCCCGGCTACCCCGAGCGTGGCCAAGGCGTCCCCCGGCACCGCGTCGGACAGCAAAGACACCAAGTGTGTGGAAGCCGGCCCCTTCAACGCCAGTGAATACGCCAGCCTGGAAGCCAATCTCAAGCCCATCCTGCCCGCAGGCAGTTGGGGGAGCCGCACCGTTGCCATCCAGGGCATGTGGCTCGTCTACATGGGCCCCTATGCCGACGCCGACATGCTGGAGCGCAAGCAAGCTGAACTGCGCCGCATCAAAGGGCTGAGTTTCGAAGAGGTGCGCACGCCTGCCCATCTGGCACTGGGCATCTCGCTGGGGCGCTTCAACAAGCAGGAAGATGCCGATGCGGGCTTGAACGCCATGCGCAATCGTGGCATCCGCACCGCCCGCATCGTCACCGTGCGCCCGCCCATGGAAGTGCAGGTGCTGCGTGTACCTCGTGCCAGTGTTGGCACGCAAGTCACGCTGGCCAGCATGAAACTGCCACAGGGCAAGGGATTCAGCGCCTGCCGCCCCTGAGCGGGCCTCTCCTCAAGCCGGTCCCGATGGCGATGAAGGCCAGGGCAAGCAGGTCCAGCGCACTCAAGGCACCGCCTCCGCCAGATGAATTCGAATCGGCACAGGCGCTGGCGCCGCCCTCTCGGGTCGGGCTGAAATAACAAGCACTTTGCCCGGTAGTGCTGACCGTGGCCGTCCCGCCTTGCGCAGCGTGCTCAATGGCCCAGTTCACGGCGAGCTCGGCGTCCAGCATCCCGGCACCACAGGTATCGACGGAACAAGCACAGTTGCCTTGCTCACCGACACCCGGTACGCAAGCCTGAAAACCCAGACTCGACGCTGACGGGAAGGACGCTGACTTGCGCGACAAACCCCAAAGCAGATCATCCACCGTCAAGCTCGGATCAGCGGCCAGCATCAATGCCGCCACCCCCGCAGCCATGGGTGCGGCCATACTTGTGCCGACCTGGGCGCGCAGTTCGAAATAGCTGGACGGTGAGCTCACCCCCGTGTTCGTCAGGGTGACCACCCCCGGGTCCGTCAGCACATTGTCACCATAGGCGTTGCGGTAGACATCGCCAGACGCCACGGCCAGACCAAAAGACTGCACGCTGTCCACCTGCATCAGGTTGGCATAGCTGGCCTTGTAACCACTCTGATTGAGCCCCGTCACCGCCAGCACACCAGCACAGTTGGCGGGCCGTGTCGCCCCCCACTGCCCCAGCCCCGTTGAGGCATCGCCATTGCCTGCCGAGGCCACCAGAAGAACACCCTGGCTCTTGAGCGTGGCAATCGTCTGGCGGTAGAGCCAGGCGGCATCATGCACGCCATTACCCAGATCGGCGCACGAGCCGTCACCGCCGTAGCTCAGGTTGATGACGCGGGCCGGATGCAGGTTGCGCGCAGGAGCGCCGTGATAGTCCACGCCAGCAGCCCACAGCATGCCCTCGATGATGTCGCTGACCATGGCGCCACATAAGCCGCCCACGCGCACAGGCAAGACCACAGGCCCAGGCAAAGGCGCCAGTGCGCCGGCGCCATCCAATGCATTGCCTGTCGTGGCCCCCAGCATGGCCGCCACACTCAGCCCATGCCAGGCCTCCGATTTGCTACATCCATTGGGTAACACGGTACCCAGGCCTGGGTCGCTCGGATCCGGGTCAACACCATCACCATCACCCGAGTACGTCGGTTCTGACACGAAGTCATACCCAGGCAACAGACGACCGTCCAGATCCGGGGCTGTCAGAATCCCCGAATCCAGCACCGCCACCACAACAGGCGACAAGGCTCGATTGGCCAGGGCCGACCAGGCTGGAGGGAAGTTCGCCACGGCCACGCGCCCAGCCGCCAGATCACGCGACTGCAACCAGGTCTGGCTGTCATAGCCTGGGTCATCCAGGCTGACCGACGCTGGGCGGATCATCTCGTTGACGATCACCCATTCGACGTCAGGATCCCTGCGCAGGCGAGCAGCCTCCGCTTCAGCCAGCTCGATAGGAACAGGGTGACCGTTGTGGATCACGTGCGCAGCAAAAGCCGTGGCCTTGCGCTGCAAAAAACTGACACGCTGGCGCTGCGCCGCCGCAGACAAGCGCAAACGCAACTCTTGCTCACTGTTGCCAGTCACGGCTGCCGCCTGCAAACGCACCAGCGACCTGCCAGACACCGCCGCGTCCTGCCCCTTGAGCTTGACGATCAGCCCCATCGCTTGCCTCGGAGGCGGCGTAGTGGTGGCCAAGGCCCCCTCCGCGCTCAGCCACAAGAGCGGTACCAACAACAGCGCGAGCAACTTCCTCATCGGGTGTGACGTCCGGCTACAGCCATGATCCAAAAGGAACGCAAATTATCCATGGCAGGCTGAACAGCCCAAGCCCCACGCACCGGATGTTCACAATTGCGCACAAAAAAGATGCACCCCGATAAAAGCAAAAGGCCTCCGAAGAGGCCTTTTGTCACCAAGTGAAAGTGTTGCCCGATTTACTTGGCGATACTTACTTGGCGATGACGCGCACCATTTCGAGCACCTTGTTCGAGTAGCCCCACTCGTTGTCGTACCAGGACACGACCTTCACGAAGGTGCTGTCCAGGGCCAGACCGGCTTCGGCATCGAACACCGAAGTGCAGCTCTCGCCACGGAAGTCGGTGGCAACAACCTTGTCTTCGGTGTAGCCCAGCACGCCCTTCATGGCGCCTTCCGAAGCGGCCTTCATGGCCTTGCAGATGTCGTCGTACGAAGCTTCCTTGTTCAGCTCGACGGTCAGGTCAACGACCGACACGTCAGAGGTGGGCACGCGGAAAGCCATGCCGGTCAGCTTCTTGTTCAGTTCAGGAATCACCACGCCCACGGCCTTGGCAGCGCCAGTGCTGGAAGGAATGATGTTTTCCAGGATGCCGCGGCCGCCGCGCCAGTCCTTGTTCGACGGGCCGTCAACGGTCTTCTGGGTGGCGGTGGCAGCGTGCACGGTGGTCATCAGGCCGCGCTTGATGCCGAAGGTGTCGTTCAGCACCTTGGCCACAGGAGCCAGGCAGTTCGTGGTGCACGAAGCGTTGGAGATGATGGACTGGCCAGCGTAGGTCTTGTCGTTCACGCCGTAGACGAACATCGGGGTGTCGTCCTTGGAAGGAGCCGACATGATGACCTTCTTGGCGCCAGCCTTGATGTGGGCTTCGGCGGTTTCCTTTGTCAGGAACAGGCCTGTGGACTCGACCACCACGTCGGCGCCGACTTCGTCCCACTTCAGTTCAGCGGGGTTCTTCACGGCGGTCAGACGGATGGGCTTGCCATTGACGATCAGAGTATTGCCGTCAACCGACACTTCACCCTTGAAACGGCCGTGCACCGAGTCGTACTTCAGCATGTAGGCCAGGTAGTCAGGCTCCAGCAGGTCGTTGATGCCCACGACTTCGATGTCGTTGAAGTTCTGGATGGCAGCGCGGAACACCATGCGGCCGATACGACCGAAACCGTTGATACCAATCTTGATAGCCATGATTGCTTTACCTTGAGGATGTTGAACTGAAACTAAAACCGGAACTGTGCCTGAACAAGCCAGGCCACACATTGACTTACTTCTTGAGCTGCAGCACCTTGCGGACCGTCGCCACCACGTTTTCCGTGGTGAAACCGAAGTGCTTGAACAGCACGCCAGCAGGCGCCGATTCGCCATAAGTGTCGATACCGACCACGGCTGCGCAGCCGTACTTCCACCAGCCGTCCGTCACGCCAGCCTCGACCGCGATGCGCGGCAGGTTGGCGGGCAGCACCGACTTCTTGTACTCGACCGACTGGCGATCGAACACGTTGGTGGACGGCATGGACACCACGCGCACAGGAATCGCCAGCTTGGCCAGCTCAGCCTGGGCATGCAGGGCCAGTTGCACCTCAGAACCGGTCGCGATGATCACGGCAACCGGCTTTTTCTTCAACCCCACCTCTGAGGGTTCAGCCAAAACATACGCGCCTTGCGTGATGACATCCGCATCTTGCTTGGGGGCGTAAGGCAGATTCTGACGCGACAACAGCAGCGCCGAGGGGCGGTTCTTGTTGGCCAGCGCGATGGACCAGGCGACGGCCGTTTCCGTCGTATCGGCAGGACGCCACACGTCCAGACCAGGGATCAGACGCAGGCTGGCGGCGTGCTCGACCGACTGGTGGGTCGGGCCGTCTTCGCCCAGACCGATGGAGTCGTGCGTGAACACGTGGATCACGCGCTGCTTCATCAACGCGGCCATGCGGATGGCGTTGCGGCTGTAGTCGGAGAAAGTCAGGAAGGTGCCGGCGTAGGGGATGTAGCCACCGTGCAGGGCCACACCATTCATGATCGCGGCCATGCCGAACTCGCGCACACCGTAGTTGATGTGGCGGCCAGGCTTGCCGTCGGTCGTGACCACGGCACCGTCGCCATCCACGCGGAAAGCAGGCGTGCTCTTGGTGTTGGTCAGGTTGGAGCCGGTCAAGTCGGCCGAGCCGCCCAGCATTTCAGGCACGGCAGCGGTGAAGAACTCCAAGGCGATCTGGCTGGCCTTGCGGCTGGCCACGGTCTCGGCCTTGTCGTGCGCAGAAGCCACGGCCTGCACGCAGATTTCGGCGAAATTGGCAGGCAGGTCACCGGCCATGCGGCGCGTGAACTCGGATGCCAGCTCAGGGAAGGCGGCCTTGTAGGCGGCAAAGCGCGTGTTCCACTCGTTGACCAACAGCTCGCCGTCAGCCTTGGCGTTCCAGTCGCCATAGACCTCTTCGGGGATCACGAAAGCGTCGTGCGCCCAACCCAGGTTTTCACGGGTCAGCTTGATTTCATCGCCACCCAAGGGTTCGCCGTGGGCCTTGGCGGTGTTGGCGCGGTTGGGCGAACCATGGCCGATGGCCGTCTTGCACACGATCAGCGTGGGCTTGTCGGTGCTCATCTTGGCCTTCTCGATGGCGCCGTCCACAGCGTCCACGTCGTGGCCGTCCACGGGGCCGATCACATTCCAGCCATAGGCCTCGAAACGCTTGGGCGTGTCGTCCACGAACCAGGGGGCGACCTGGCCGTCGATCGAGATGCCGTTGTCGTCGTACAGCGCGATCAGCTTGTTGAGCTTCCAGGCGCCAGCCAGGGCAGCGGCTTCGTGGCTGATGCCTTCCATCAGGCAACCGTCACCCATGAACACATAGGTCTGGTGGTTGACGATGGTGTGGCCTTCGCGGTTGAACTCGGCGGCCAGCATCTTCTCGGCCAGGGCGAAGCCCACGGCGTTGGTGATGCCTTGCCCCAGCGGGCCCGTGGTGGTTTCAACGCCAGCGGTGATGCCCACTTCGGGGTGGCCAGGCGTCTTGCTGTGCATCTGACGGAAGGCCTTCAGATCATCGATCGACAGGTCATAGCCAGAGAGATGCAGCAGCGAATAGATCAGCATCGAGGCGTGGCCGTTCGACAGCACGAAGCGGTCGCGGTCAGCCCATTGAGGCTGCGCAGGATGGTGGCGCAGATGGCGGCTCCACAACGCCACTGCCATATCGGCCATGCCCATCGGGGCGCCAGGGTGACCGGAATTGGCCTGTTGGACAGCATCCATGGCAAGGGCACGGATGGCATTGGCCATGGCTGTGATGTTCTTGGTGGAGTTGGGCATGTTGGCGGGGTTGGAGCTGAATCGAATCCCGCATTCTAAATGGGGTCCGCGGCGCATCGCGGCAGACACCCAAATCCAGCCCTATTCCAGTCGCACGAACTGCAGCACCTCAGCCGTGTGGCCATCGATCAACGCCCACCAGCCCTTGTCACGCGCCAGCACAGGCACAGCACTCAACTGCGCCGATTGCCGCCCTGACTGCGCCACGGCCCCCGCCAGCTTTCGCTGCGACGCCTCGTCCATCACCGTCAGCAAGCGATCAACAGGTTTGGCGCTGGACACAATCTCCTCACGTGACTGTGCATACGGCTGCCAATAGGCTGGGTGTGAACCAGGCATCTTGCCCTGAATCAGCCATTGGGTCCGTTCGTGACGCTCGGCCGCGCTCCGAGGCGGGCGCAAACCCATCATGCCCGGACGGCGGAACGACCACCGCCCAGCGCCCTCCGGCATACCGGCCCAATCCTTGTCCAGAATATCTGCGGCGATCACCACACGCAGCACGCCGGACTCGGCCACCATGGCCACAGGTCGGACCTCCCACATAGCATGCAAGCCGTAAGCCAAACCGGCCAACTGCACAGCCACGATCACGGCGATATCGGCCGCCAGGTGCCGGCTCGTTTTACCCGGACTACCAGCGACCAAGGTCAACAAGGGCCCCAGCACCATGTCAACGGACAGCATCAGCAGCAGCAAATCCTGCCCCCCGGCAAAAAGCCAATAAGGCATGGGGTACCAAATACCGAACACAAGCGCACCGCAACACACTGCGGTCAACACACTGCCACTCAGATGCAGCAGCGCCAACTTCAAACGTCTGGGCATGGTCATCCAAATCCGATCTACCAATGAAAATGGGACCCGAAGGCCCCATTCTCAATTCGCTGAGTTAGTCAGGAATTACTTGCACTCGGCAGGAGCGTAGCGTGGCAGCAGGGTGCCGTTTGCGGCCGCGGCGAAGGCACCTTGGCGAGCCGTGGCGTTAGCGTGAGTCGTCGACGAGCACACCCAGTCAACCGTACCGCTTGCACCAGCTGCAGGAGGGAAGATGGTAGGCGCAGCGTTGTTACCAGGGTTCAGGAAGGGAGTCAGAACCAGGGTGTTGGCAGCGGCGCCGATGGTACCCACGTTGGTGGCGTTCATGGCGATGGTGATCTGGCCATTGGTGCCATCCAGCGTGATAGCGGACACGAACTTGGACGAGGGTTGGGTCGCATTGATCTGAGCGGCATACGCGGCCACACCGTTCATGCCATCAGAAGCGTAGTTGGTCGCCACGTCGGCTTTGACTGCATTGCCCAGACCCAGACCTTCCGTGATCTTCGCGCGGACCGTGTAGTCCTGATAAGCCGGCAGCGCCACCGCAGCCAAAATACCAATAATCGCCACCACGATCATCAGTTCGATCAGGGTGAAACCCTTTTGCACTTGCTTCA
>NZ_SCTN01000185.1 GCF_004297345.1 Aquabacterium sp.
GCTCGGCCACCTGTCGGGCATCCAATGCGCGCTGCGTCTGATCCCGCAAGCGCAACACCAGTCCTTCGTTCTCGAAGCCCAGTTCGATCGCACGCAACGCGCCGCGCGAGCCGAAGTAGGAGAACACCGTCATCGCGATGAGGTAGAGCATCACCGCCAACCCCATCATCATGCTCAGTTCGTCACGCGAGCGTAGCAGCACCGCCATCACAGGCACGATGTTGGTCAGCCAGTAGGTCACCGCGACAGGCCACGACGGCGCGAACACAGCCAGGCCACCCGAGTTGATCCCGGCCGTCACGCACAGCACGATGGCGATCGACATGGGGTTGGGCTGATCCAGCAGCAACACACCAAACGCACCCCAGCAGATCCCGCTGAGCCCGGCCAGCAGCCGCACCATGTGGGCATAGATCAGCACCTTGCTGCGATCCGTTGGCCTGGGCAAAGCCTGCCGCACGGACAGACACAGCATCGACATGCCGCACGTGGCCCACGCCCAGTTCCAGGCGCCCGGCAGGTGCAGCGCGCGGCTGCAGATCAGGCCCGTCAACAAGGCCGCCACCGCAGAGATCACGAAAGCATAGGGGAGATTGCGATCCAGCAACTCCATCTGCGCGGACAGCACCCGGGGGCTGTCAAAACGCCAGGCCCGAGCCAACAGCATGCGCAGGTTCATGGCACCAATAGCCCGCGGGCCACGGCCTCGGCGTGCGCCTGCTCGCGGCTGGTGGCGCCCAGCCACTCCGTCAACCACGACACCTCGGCCCGCACCTCGTTTTCATGCATGCCCATCTGGCGTGCAATTGCCTTGTTGGGCGTGCCACGCCCCAGGTAGCGCAGGATGTTCAACTGACGATCACTGAGACTGGGTGGCGCCTCGGCCACCTCCATGGCGGCAGGCGCCGAAGCCTGGCCGCCACCCGCCTGCGTCAGCACATCGTAAGGCACCGCCGCATACGACATCTGCCCCCTCAGGGCAGAGCGCACGGCTTCCAGCACCTCGGACGCAGAAGCAACCTTGGGCAAAAAGCCCGTCACCCCCGCCTCCCTGGCCTGGAGAATCTGCGTGCCGTTGACCTCTGCCGACATCGCCAGCACGGGGCACGCGGGTGCCAACTCACGCAACGATGGCAGATCCATCAGGCTGTGACCATCAGGCAGATGCACATCCAGCAAGATCAGATCCGGCTGCTCGTGCTGCAAGGCGGCACGGGCCTGGGTCAAGGTCGTGGCCTGCGTCACCTTGGCGCCGGGCCAGTTCTGCGACAACATCATCCCCAGCCCGGTGCGAAACAGGGCATGGTCATCAACCAACAAAAAGTGGGGGTTTGCAGAACTCATGAAGAAGAAAGAGACACTTCTTCGCAGTATCGCGCGTCATCGCCCATAAAAAAGGCCGATCACCTAGGATCGGCCCTTGATCCCCTCTTAAGGGTGATCTCAGCGAGCGCGTCGCGCCTTCACCGCATCCGACAGGATCTGCAGCACGTCGGCGGAGTCATCCCAACCAATGCAGGCATCGGTGATGCTCTGGCCGTAAACCAGCTTGGATGGATCATCCTTGCCCGGCGTGAACTTCTGGGCGCCAGCGCACAGGTGGCTTTCCACCATCACACCGAAGACCTTGTTCGAACCGCCCGACACCTGCTCGGCGATGTCCTTGGCCACAACCACCTGACGCTCATGCTGCTTGGAGCTGTTGGCGTGCGAGAAGTCCACCATCAGCGAAGGATGCAGCTTGGCCGCTTCCAGGTCCTTGCAGGCCGCGTCCACGCTGGCTGCGTCGTAGTTCGGCGCCTTGCCGCCACGCAGGATCACGTGGCAATCGGGGTTGCCGGCCGTCTCGACGATGGCGACCTGGCCGTTCTTGTGCACCGACAGGAAGTGGTGAGGGCGCGCGGCAGCCTGGATGGCATCCGTGGCGATCTTGATGTTGCCGTCCGTGCCGTTCTTGAATCCGATCGGCGCGCTCAGGCCCGAAGACAGCTCGCGGTGGACCTGGCTTTCGGTCGTGCGGGCACCGATGGCGCCCCAGCTGATCAGGTCACCGATGTACTGCGGCGAAACCACATCCAGGAACTCGCTGGCAGCCGGCACGCCCAGGCGGTTGATCTCCAACAACAGATGGCGAGCCATGCGCAGGCCTTCGTCGATCTTGAAGCTTTCGTCCAGATACGGGTCGTTGATCAGGCCCTTCCAGCCCACGGTCGTGCGGGGCTTCTCGAAGTACACGCGCATCACGACTTCCAGCGTGTCGGCGTATTGCTCGCGCAGCACCAGCAGCTTGCGGGCGTATTCGATGGCGGCAGCCGGATCATGGATCGAGCAGGGGCCGATGATGACCAGCATGCGATCGTCCTTGCCGTGCACGATCTTGCTGATGGCCTTGCGTGTGCCGGACACCAGCGTCTCGACGGGCGTGCCGCGGATCGGGAAGAAGCGGATCAAGTGCTCGGGAGGCGGCAGCGGCGTCACGTTCTTGATGCGCTGGTCGTCGGTCTGCGAGGTCTTGTCGGCGGGTGGTACCCAGCCTTCTGCGGCACTGGATTTGGCGTTCATGGGGCTTCCTGTAGCGGGCTGTTGACGTGTGGTCGAAGTCGAAAAAAAACCGCCGGGGTAGACCGGCGGTTTTCAGGATATGGTGTGGTTCGCTTACGCGTTGGCCACTCCTGCGCCGGTTACAGGCGAGAAGTAAAAGTACCAAAAGTAAAAGCGAGCGCCATTCATGCTTGTTAATGTAGCACGGTTGTCTGGCGCGTGGCTTGATCTGTATCGATCAAGGCGATAGCCAAAGTTACAAACAATCGTCCGGTACGTGACACCTTGCACTGGCGCAGATCGATAGCATGCTCACCAACGCATCTGCATTGCCGCACCCACATGAAGACCCTGACCGAACAACTCAGCCAGTACGCCACCTATCACCGGGATCGCCGCAACATCATCACGCACTTCATCGGCATCCCGATGATCGTGGCCGCCATGTGCATCCTGTTGTCTCGCCCCGCGCTGGCGGCAGACTTGCTGTGGCTCACACCCGGGGCCGTGATCTCCGCCCTCGTCACCCTCTACTACCTGCGCCTGGATGTGCGCTATGGCGTCGTGCTGGGTGCCTACCTCTGGGCCTGCCTGGCGTTTGCGCACTCGCTGGCCTCGCTGTCAACAGGCGCGTGGCTTGCCGTTGGCGGCGGCATGTTCTTCGTGGGCTGGGTCATCCAGTTCATCGGCCATTACTTTGAAGGCCGCAAGCCCGCTTTTGTGGACGACATCATCGGCCTCCTGATCGGGCCGCTGTTCATTGCCGCTGAAGCCGGCTTCCTGATGGGCATGCGCAAAGAAGTCGAGGCTGAAGTCAATGCCAGAGCGGGTTCACCACGCTAAGGCCCAGCCAGCGTCAGGCACGAAGCAGCTCCGCACCCCCATGAAAAAAGGCGACCGCACGGGTCGCCTTTTTTGCGATCCTTGCCGGGCACTCACCCGGCAAAGCACGCGCACTTACTTGGCTTGAGCCAACAGCGTATCGGCATCACTGACCTTGAAGCCGCCACCGTCTTCCACGTTCAGCGCCTTGACCACGCCATCCTTGACCAGCATGCTGTAGCGCCCCGAGCGCAGCCCCAGGCCCTTGGCCGTGAGATCCAGCGTCAGGCCGGTGGCCTTGGCGAAGTCGGCACTGCCGTCAGCCATCATGCGCACCTTGCCTGCGGCCTTGAGTTCGCGGCCCCAGGCACCCATCACGAACGCATCGTTGACAGACACGCACCAGATCTCGTCCACACCGGCAGCCTTGAAGGCATCGTATTGCGCGATATAGCCGGGGGCGTGTTGTGCCGAGCAAGTTGGCGTGAACGCGCCGGGCAAGCCAAAGATGGCGATCGTCTTGCCCGCCGTGGCCTTGTTGATGTCAAACGGGTTAGGGCCCAGGCTGCAGCCTTCACCCTCAACCTCGATGTACTCGAACAACGTACCCGCAGGCAGCTTGTCTCCAACTTTGATCATCGCCATATCCTTATTCGTGGTCTGCCGAAAAAGCTCAGCAAAAGAAAAAACCGGCCGCCAGTATGACTGGCAAGCCGGTTTTGCTTGCTGCTACCGAGGATTACTCCCCGGCGGCATTGTGGCGATCACAAGGACCGCCCAGCGCGATCAAAGATCAGACGCCTTGAGCCTTCTCGATCAGACGAGACACAACCCAGTTCTTTGTCTTGGACAAAGGACGGCTTTCAGTGATCTCGACCACATCGCCCAACTTGAACTCATTGTTCTCGTCGTGAGCGTGGTACTTGCTCGACTTGGCCACGATCTTGCCGTAGAGCTCGTGCTTGACACGACGCTCGACCAGCACGGTCACGGTCTTGGCGCGAGCGTCGCTGACAACCTTACCCACCAGGGTACGGGTCACTTTGGTTTGAGCTTCCGTCATTGGGCGGCTCCTTTCTTCTCGGTCAGAATCGTCTTGACGCGAGCGATGTCGCGACGAGTCTTCTTCAGAGCCGAGTGGTCATTGAGCTGCTGGGTAGCACGCTGCATACGCAGGTTGAAGTGCGACTTCAGCAAGTCCTTGATTTCGGTTTCCAGTGCGGCCACATCCTTGGCGCGCAGTTCAGAGGCTTTCGCCATAACTTTCTCCTTACGCCTAGATTAGATGCCGAACTGGCGGCCAACGAACGTGGTGCTCAGTGGCAGCTTGGCAGCGGCCAGCGTGAACGCCTCGCGAGCGAGTTCTTCGGGCACACCCTGGATTTCGTAGAGCACCTTACCTGGCTGAATTTCAGCCACGTAGTACTCAACGTTACCCTTACCGTTACCCATACGGACTTCAGCAGGCTTGTTCGAAATGGGCTTGTCCGGGAAGATGCGGATGAAGATACGACCGCCACGCTTGATGTGACGCGAAATCGCACGACGTGCGGCTTCGATCTGACGAGCCGTGATACGGCCACGCTCGGTCGCCTTCAGGCCGAAATCACCAAAGGACACATCGGCACCGCGGGTGGCAACACCCGTGTTACGGCCTTTGTGTTCCTTGCGGAACTTGCGACGATTAGGTTGCAACATATTTATTCTCCTTTCGCCTCGGCAGCAGGTGCTGCCTTGCGAACGCGCTTGGCGTCAGCGGCGACAGCAGGCTTGTCGCTGCCATCAGACGGAGCGCCATCGGCACGAGGGGCACCACGACCAGGGCCACGGCCGCCAGGACGGCGATCGCCACCAGGACGGTCGTTACGAGGACCACGACGGTTGCGACGGTCGTCTTGGCTGTCGTCACCCTTGAGCACAGGAGCTTCGCCATTGGCCAGACGGTCACCGCGGTAGACCCACACCTTCACGCCGATCACGCCATAGGTGGTGTGAGCTTCGGAGGTGCCGTAGTCGATGTCGGCGCGCAGGGTATGGAGAGGCACGCGGCCTTCACGGTACCACTCGGTGCGAGCGATTTCGATGCCATTCAGACGGCCAGCGGACATGATCTTGATGCCCTGAGCGCCCAGACGCATGGCGTTCTGCATCGCGCGCTTCATGGCGCGGCGGAACATGATGCGCTTTTCCAGCTGCTGCGTGATCGAATCGGCGATCAGTTGAGCATCGACTTCAGGCTTGCGCACTTCTTCGATGTTCACCGAGACCGGGCAATTCAGACGCTTGGCCAGTTCGAGCTTCAGGTTTTCGATGTCTTCGCCCTTCTTGCCGATCACCACGCCCGGACGAGCCGAGAAAATGGTGATGCGTGCGCTCTTGGCGGGACGCTCGATCAAGATGCGCGACACGGCCGCGTTCTTGAGCTTCTTCTTCAGGAATTCACGGACTTCCAGGTCTTCAGCCAGCATCGAGGCAAAGTTGCGATTGGTAGCGTACCAACGCGATGCCCAGTTGCGGGTGACGGCCAAGCGGAAGCCGGTTGGGTGGATTTTCTGTCCCATAGTCAGCCTCTGCTTAGTTGCCCACGGTCACATAGATGTGGCAAGTTGGCTTGCTGATGCGATTGCCACGGCCCTTTGCACGGGCGGTGAAACGCTTCAACGTGGTGCCTTGCTCCACATAGATGGTCTTGACCTTCAGTTCATCGATGTCAGCACCGTCATTGTGCTCGGCGTTGGCGATTGCCGACTCCAGAGCCTTCTTGATGATGCCAGCGGCCTTCTTCTGGGTGAATTCCAGGATGTTCAGGGCTTGGTCAACCTTCTTGCCACGGATCAGGTCAGCGACCAGACGACCCTTGTCGCAAGACAGGCGAACACCGCGAACGATTGCTTTGGTTTCCATCGTCGCTGCTCCTTATTTCTTGGCTTTCTTGTCGCCTGGGTGACCCTTGAACGTACGGGTCAGGGCGAACTCGCCGAGCTTGTGGCCAACCATCTGATCCTGGATGTACACGGGCACGTGCTGCTTGCCGTTGTGCACAGCAATCGTCAGGCCGATGAACTCAGGCAGGATCGTGGAACGACGCGACCAGGTCTTGATGGGCTTTTTGTCCTTGGTTGCCACTGCCTTCTCGACCTTGGCGGCCAAGTGGTGGTCAATGAAAGGACCCTTTTTAAGAGAACGAGCCATATCAGCCTACCTCTTACTTTTTGCGACGCGACACAATGAAGGTCTGCGTGCGCTTGTTGTTGCGGGTGCGATAGCCCTTCGTCAGTGTGTTCCATGGGGACACAGGGACTTGACCTTCGCCAGTACGGCCTTCGCCACCACCGTGCGGGTGGTCCACCGGGTTCATGGCCACGCCACGAACTGTTGGGCGGATACCCTTCCAGCGGATGGCACCGGCCTTACCGTATTGACGCAGGCTGTGCTCTTCGTTGCTCACTTCACCCAGGGTGGCGCGGCATTCGATGTGGATCTTGCGAACTTCACCGGAGCGCAGGCGAACCTGAGCGTAAGTGCCTTCACGAGCCATCAGAACAGCGGAGGTACCAGCCGAGCGAGCGATCTGAGCGCCCTTGCCAGGCTTCATCTCGATGCAATGGATGGTCGAACCCACGGGGATGTTGCGGATAGGCAGGGTGTTGCCCGTCTTGATCGGCGCTTCCGAGCCGCTCAGGATGGTTGCACCAGCGGCCAGGCCACGGGGAGCAATGATGTAGCGACGTTCGCCGTCGGCATAGCACACCAGAGCGATGTGAGCCGTACGGTTCGGGTCGTACTGAATGTTCTCGACCTTCGCGGGGATGCCATCCTTGTTACGGATGAAATCGACCACGCGGTAGTGGTGCTTGTGACCGCCACCCTTGTGACGAACGGTGATGTGACCGTTGTTGTTACGGCCAGAGTTCTGCTTCTGGGGTTCCAGCAGCGATGCTTCTGGCTTGCCCTTGTGCAGGTGCTTGTGCACCACCTTGACCACGCCACGGCGGCCAGGCGAGGTTGGTTTGACTTTTACGACGGCCATGATTTAAGCAGCCTCCCCAGAGAAGTTCAGCTCTTGACCTGCAGCCAGAGACACGAAGGCCTTCTTGGCGTGGTCACGGCGACCTGTACGGCCACCGAAACGCTTGGTCTTGCCCTTCTGGTTCACGACTTGCACGGACTTCACTTCGACCTTGAACAGCAGCTCAACAGCGGCCTTGATCTCGGGCTTGGTGGCGTCGCGCATCACCTTGAACAGCACTTGGCCACGCTCTTCAGCAGCGGCAGTGGCCTTTTCCGAAATGATCGGAGCGACCAGCACCTTCAGCAAGCGGGCTTCATCAAATTTCAGAGTGCTCATGCGAACATCTCCTGCAGCTTGTCGATCGCACCCTTGGTGACCACGAT
>NZ_SCTN01000186.1 GCF_004297345.1 Aquabacterium sp.
GATGGCTCGTGAACCCAGGCTTGGGCCTGGTAGTGTTGCAGCAGGTCGTGCGCCAGACCGTGGTCCAGCGTCCGACATTGTGCAATCACCTTGGTCAAGGCATCAGCCCAGGCGCAACGCGGTGCCAGCACGCTCACGTGCAAGGCCGCGCCTTGACCGCTCAAATGCGATCGGGCGCCGGCACGGAAATCACTCGTGGCCATCGCGCCATCCTGTAATTCGGCCCAAGGGCGAACACCGCCGCCGAGCTCATCACGCAACACCAAGGGCAAGGTCAGGCCGTGGGCTCGCAAGTCCCCACCGGCATTGACCCACACGGCCGCAGCGCCCTGCCCCAAGGCTGCTTCCACCGCCTTGTCCACAGCCCAGCCCTTGGCCAGGCCACCCAGATCAAGGCTGGTGGAGGCCTGGTGGCGAATCAGGCAGGGCTGCGCATCTTGCCAGTCCAATTGCCAAGAGCCCGAACCCAAGGCCACATCGAACAAGCCATCAGACTGCGCTTGCAAGGTTTGCGCAAACTGCAGCACGTCAGCCGTCCAGGGATGCACGACAACGGGCTCGCCGACTGCCGCCGCATGGCTGCGGCTCAGATCACTGCCCGCTTCGAACACCGACATGCGCTGTTGCACCTGCTGCATGATCTCAAAGGCCGCGTGCAAGGCAACCTCTGAACCCACAGGCACGCCGATATCCACCAACGTGCCCAGCACCGGCCGTGCACGGCGCACCCATTGGGCGCCTTCATGCGGCGGCAAGGCAAACAGGCTCAAGCACCCGCTCCAAGTTGCCCGCTACTGCGCGCCATGTCGATGAGCGCCGCAATGCGCTTGATGCCTTCGGTCACGTGGCTGCAAGACAAGGTCGCGCCACTGATGTTGGCGATGTCACTGCCCACCTTGATGGGGGCTTGCGCCGTCTTGCCCACAAACTGCTGGCGCCACGCGGGCAAGCGGATCTCGCCACCATGGCTTTCTCGGTAAGAAAGGATCTCGACCTGCTTGACCGAGCCATCCACCGCGATGCCCACGGCATAGGTGATCAACTCGAATTTGCCGACCACGTTGTCGATGATGACCCAGCCCAATCGCTTGCCACCTTGCGATGCTTCAAGCACCTTCCATTGCGCGGAACGAGCCGGCACGCCATAGCGACTGGCCATGGCCTGCATCTGCGCCGCATCCAGCTTGATCTCACGCACATCGAATCGATCGGCTTGCGGAAACAAGGCCTGCTGCGCCTGCTGGGGGCTCAGGTAATCCACGGCATAGGCCATCACAGGCAAGCCGTTGGCTGCCACGGCCACGGCAGCAGGCAGCAGCTTGGCCGCATCTACCAATTTGAAGCGCATGTCAGAAGCTCCAGCCCATGCCCAGATCGAGGCGATTGTTGTCGCCATCATGCTTGAAGCGCTGCACATCGGCCTTGAAGACCAGGCCCTGCCCCACATTGAAGTTGGCACCCAATGTATAGACCTGGCGGGTAGCCGCCGCGTCGGGCGTCAGCCCCAAGCCCAGATCCGCATAGGACTTGCGCGTGTTGAAACGCTCGGCACGCACAAAGGGCGACAGGCTCAGATCATCCCAAGCCCACAGCTTGTAGGCCGCCTGCACGTAGACGCCATCGAAGCTCTTGGGAATGGGGTACCAATCCGGCCCACTGCTGATGCCGTTGTGCATGTTGAAATCAGCCGTGCCGGAGATCGTGCCACGCGCATACACGCTCGACAGATCCAGCGCGCCGAGGGTGTAGCGGGCATGCAGATCCCACAAGTTGACGCGCAGCTTGTTGCCACCTGCTGTGGGCTGGCCTTGACCACCATTGCCCGAGAACCAGGAACCGCCCAGTTGAAGCCCCGGCAGCCCACGCCAGTTCAAGGCCACAAATACCGCAGGGTCCTTGGCCTTGGCTTGCGACATCTCCTGGTGCACAGAGCCCAGTGGCGAGTCGGCTGTTTCAGCATCATCGCTGGCCCATTTGGACACATCAAAGCCCGTGCTCAAGCCCGTCTGCACCGTCAAGCCGTTGTCGAAGTTACCCACCAGTTGCAGGCCACCTTCACGCCATGTTGAGGGGATGATGGCCGTTTCAACGAAGTTGCGCTCGACACCGTAGTAGGCCGTGGGCTCATGGTTCTCGTTGAGCAAACCGCTGGGCATCAAGAACAAGCCGGCGCGCAAGGCCCAGCGATCATTGAGCTGGCGCTCTGCATAAGCCTGCTCAACCTCTACCTCGCCCTTGTCATCGGCAGAACTCACGCCGTGCTCGACCTCCAGCTCCGTCACGATCTTGGTCTTGGCATCCAGGCGGTGCTGCATGCCCAGCACGAAGCGGCGCATGTCAGCCTGGTTGCGCGACGAATCCTTGTTGTAGCGGTTGTAGTTGAGCTCGCCGTAGCCTGTCAGCACCGTGGCAGGCTCTGCGGTTGGTGAGCCGGCGTTGTCATTGCCGGTGCCGTTTTCCACACCGTTGGCGACTGAAGCGGAGGCCGCAGCCACCACGGGCACGGCAGGAGCCGTTGACGCCACCGGCGCAGGGTTCGCCACCACAACGGCCTTGTTCGCCTGGGCTTGCTGCTTGAGCTCAGCCAGTTGCGCCTTGAGTTGTGCCATCTCACCAGAGAGCTGATCGAGGCGCTGCATCAGTTCCGCTTCGTGCGAAGGCACCGTCGCGGCGGCTGCGGGTTTGGCCACACGCTTGGGTGCAGCTTGCGCAACCGACACGGCACACAGGCTCAAGCAAGTGCTGGCCAGCAAGGTAAGGCGATGCATGGAGTTCATGGCGAGGTTCCAGAGAAGATGAAAATGACTTGATGGCGGGTTCAGCGCTTGCAATCCGATGCCGTGGCGGGCCAGTTGTCGGTCAGCGTGCACAGGAAGTCCACGAGATCGTGGATCTCGTCGCTGTTCAAAGCCGGGCTGGCGCCGGGCTGACGGTTGTAAGGCCCCTCCGTGACGTTGACGTTGCCGCGATAGGCCTCAGGCAGGTCGTTGAACTTCACATCGGGCTGGCCGTTGCTGTCCAGGTAGAACGCATCCGGGTTGATGTCCCGCTGCACATAAAAGGTCACGACTTTGGTCAAGGTGTCAAAGCGGCCGTTGTGGAAGAAGGCTTTGCGCAAGCCCACATTGCGCAAAGAAGGCACTTTGAACTTGCCACACACGGCGGCTTTGCGTGCATCACTCAGATCGGCCACAGCAGCGCTCTCGCACAAGCCCAGATCGAAGGAACTCGGATCGGTGGCCACGGCCCAGTTGCGCGGCACACCCAGTGAGTCATATGAGAAATCCGTGAACAGAGGGAAGCTGCCGTCCGTGCCCATGGCGCTGGGATGGCAGGCTGCGCAATTGCCCTTGCTTGAACTGTTGAACAGGGCCAGGCCACGCAACTCCGACGCGCTCAGGTTGGTCTGCCTTCTCAGATAAGCGTCGTACTTGCTGCTGAAGGGCGCGAACTCGCCGTCTTCCTTCTGATAAGCCTGCAAGGCCAAGGCCACACGATCAAATGCAGCAGCAGGATCATTGAAGATGTTCTGACCATACAGCGCCATGAACTCGTTGGCATAGCTGGCAGACGCAAGCTTGGCAATGACCGTGGCCACATCCGCATTGGCCATTTCCTTGGCATTCAGGAAAGGACCCTTGCCTTGCTCGGCCAGTGAGGCTGCCCGCCCATCCCAGAAGAAGCCGCCCGTGGGTGTGCCATCCTCAAATCTGAACGCCTTGTTGAAACGCAGATAGCGGATGGAAGGCGCCACACGCCCCCCCACCGATGTGCCATCCGAACCAGGCTCTGTGACACCGGTG
>NZ_SCTN01000187.1 GCF_004297345.1 Aquabacterium sp.
TTGCCGTGGCGGCCGCAGCGTTGCCCAGTGCGGCCAGATTCAAGGCCCATGGTGTCGCCACGCCGGCCATCGACAGGGCCGAGGCGCGTTTCATGAAGGCGCGGCGGGAAGCGTTCATAGAGGCATGTTGTGTCACGGTGTCACCCTCACTTTTGAATCAGAAACTCGGGGGCGACCATCAGCATCAACACAGCGGCATACACGCGGTTGGCTCGGCTGCCTGGGGTACCGGAGGGCATGCTGCCAATGGCGGTCTTGATGTTGGCCAGGTTGCTGGCGCTCATCTGGCCGGCCACCAGCACGGTGTGCAGTTCATCAAGCAGTTGCCCAGCGTTATCGGCCAAGGCGATGAGGATGGTGTAGTCCGCCTTGACATCCCCGATGCCGTTGCTGATCACGCCTTGCATGAAGTTGATGTAGCCCGCCACCGAAGACTCGTTGCTCAACTGGAACTCGGGCGCCACCAGATTGGCTTGTGCAATGCCGCTGCCTGGTGGCACATAACCGGGGCGGAAGAAATTGAAGACCGTGGGCGAGCGCAGCGGGCTCTGGCCCAGGCGGGTGCCGGGGTCGGAGGTGTCGCCAATCGCCCAGGCATCGCTGGGGGAGGTGGCGCCGAAGGCCGCAGCCCAGTTCAGGAAGCGCACCACGGGCTCGCGCAACTTGCCGAAGGTGTCGCTGCCGACGTTGTCAGCATTGCGCGCTTCGTCATCCAGCAAGATTGCCTTGATCACGGCCTGAAGATTGCCCTTGACGCCCTGGCCATCGTTGTTGAACACCGCTGCGATGCGCGCGACGTAAGCCGAGCTGGGATTGCTGGTGATCAGCCGCTGAATCAACTGCTTGCTGACAAAGGGCGCCACGTTGGGGTGGGCGAAGATGATGTTGAGCGCGGCGCTGAGGCTGGCCGCGCCATCAAGGCCCGCCGGGACCGTCGATCCCAGAAAGTTGGAGGCACCAGTTTCATGGCGAGCCGCCACCTGGATCATGGGTCGGCGCTGGAAGTCCGGTGTGTCGCCATTGCCGACCGATTTGTCCCAGTCCCATCCGGTGAAGATGCGAGCAAGCCCCGTGATGTCAGCCAGGCCATAGGTTTCCTGCGGATTGCCGTTGACGAGCGCGGGTGAGCCATCCTGATTGAGCTTGATCAGCCCGATCGTGAACAGCTGCATGACCTCCCTCGCGTAGTTCTCATCGGGCAGGGCGCCGGTCTTGGCGTTGTATTTGACGTTGCCGCGATAGGTCAGGTACTCGCCCATGGCCGGGCTGGTGGAGACCTGCTCCAGCAAGGTGCGGTAGTTGCCAAAGGCATTGGCTTCCAGGATGTCGAGGTAGTGAGCCCCCGAAAAGGCGCGCCACCCACCCGACAGCCCCGCCACCGACACCACCAGGATTTCCGACAAGGCCAGTGTCACGCGCTGGCGCAGCACATCGGGTGAGCCAATGAGCTTGCGCCAGACGCAGGCGTCAAAACCTGTCAGGCCGTTCTTGTTGGCGTTGTTCGTGCCGGCTGCGTCATAACCCTTGCTGACCAGCCAGTCGCAACGGCTCGCCGTGGTCGCCATGGCAAATTGCTCGTCGATCCAGGCGCTGTAACCCACTGCCATCAAGTGGTTGATCTGGGTGCGGCTGCTGCCTGTTGACGCCTGAGCCAGAAAGCGCGAGGCTTCCAGCTCGGTCATCTGGCCATTGTTGCCACCGCCGCAACCAGGCAGTGCGGTGGCAAGTGCCGCGCTGGCCAGCAGCCCGCCTGCTGCATTCGCCAGATCGTGTTGAGTGGCGGAGGGGTGGAGCGTCCTCGGCTCATCTAGCACTTGCGCTTCGTCCATGCCGGCAGCCTTTCCTGTGAGTTTTTCTGTGGGCCCCATGCTGACACGCCCCGTTTGACATAAGGGCAGATTTGGAACCAAGCGCTCACGCTGCTTACCTACGGTTGCACAAGGCCCTTATTCGCGGGAGGGGGGTGTTGAATGAGGCATGCCAAAGACATGATCGAACGCCCAGTTGAAGCAGAAGGTGTAGAACAAAAAGAACACCACCAGGCCCAGATCAGTGATCAGCGCCTGCCACCAACTCATGTCCAGCCACCAGGCGATCAGCGGCACGGTCATCACGACCAGGCCGCCTTCAAAGCCGATGGCATGGGCCACGCGGCGAAGCACGGTGCGGTGGAGGCTGGCCTGACGCCGCTCCCAGGCTTCAAACAGCGTGTTGAAGACCATGTTCCACACCAGTGCGACCACCGAGGTGGACAAGGCCAGCCCACCTGCCTCGGCCGCGCCTTTATCGGACAGCCAACGCATGGCCACCGTCACGACGACGATGGCGATGAGTTCATACAACGTGGCGTGAACGATCTTGCGCTGGGGACCTTGCATGGAGCGCAAGCGTAGCAGGTGCTGTCAATGCGGGATCCATTTGAGCAGCGTGTCGACCATGGTCTCCGGCATGATGGGTTTGGTGACCATGTCCACCATGCCGGCTTCCAGGCAGCGCTCGCGATCGGCGGGCAGCACAGCTGCGGTCATCGCGATGATGGGGATGTCGTGGGCATGGCCCATCTGCTGGATGCGCCGCGAGGCCTCCAGGCCGTCCATCACGGGCATGTGCATGTCCATGAGGATGGCGGCGAAGTAGCCCGGTGGCGCCTGCTCCATGCGCTGCACGGCCTGCTGGCCATCGTCCAGGGTCTCGACCTCCAGCCCGGCTTGTTGCAGGAAGGCTTGCGCCACCATCTGATTGAGCAGGTTG
>NZ_SCTN01000188.1 GCF_004297345.1 Aquabacterium sp.
CGACCGACGCCATTTCGAGCATGGTGTGGATCGGCACGTAGTCCTCGATTTTCTGGAAACCGGCCCAAAAAGGCACGGCCCAGATCAGCGCCAGGCCCACGGTCATGACAGCGACCAGGGTGAGGGCTCGACGCATGGCAAGCCGATGGCTGTGATGCAACATCACACCGCTCCTTCGTGTTTGTGTCGTGACGTCAGGGCACCTGGACCACACACCAATACAACAACAGAACGAACAACCACCGAAGTGGCGTGCCGAGACGGTATCGGATCATTGTGTCACGCCGAATGCGCAAGCACCACAGTTGTGCATCCACAGCCCATCCACGTGGAAACCACAATGGACCAAGCGAAGCTCACTCCAGTATCGAAGCGAGACGAGGCAAGGCTTGCAAGGCGTTTCGGGTGGTTTGAGCCTGGGTTTGCGCAAGACTCCACCCCCGCAAATCGGACAGCGTCTGCGCCATGCGCGGCAGCTCGCCAGGCTCGTTCCGGCTTCGCGCGCCCTGTACCCGTGCCTGAAAGGTTTGATACAGCCAGTGTGGAGGGATGTCAGGCGCGTCAGTCTCCAGCACGATGGCGTCATCTGGCAGGGTGGCCGCCAGGCGGCGAATCTGCAGGGCGCGATCAAATGTCATGGCCCCACCAAACCCAAGCTTGAAGCCCAGATCCAGAAATGCCTGAGCCTGCTGCTCGCTGCCATTGAAAGCGTGCGCAATCCCTCCTGCCACCGGGCGCCCGGCATCACGCAAGCGCCGCAGGTGTTTGAGCAAGCCATCGGCACTGCGACGCACATGCAGGATCACGGGCAAACCGGCCGCCACGGCCAACTCCAATTGCGCCACATACAGGCGCTCTTGCAGGGCCTTGCTGGCCTCGTCTTGCAACTCAGGCACGAAATGATCCAGCCCGATTTCGCCAACGGCCACCAACCGAGGATCGGTTTGCCATTTTTGCAAGGCGTCGGCCAGCGCCTGCAAAGCAGCCTGCTCCGGTTCATGGCGAACATACAGCGGGTGAATGCCCAGGGCATAAGCGCCCTTGCATTGCAAAGCCGCCTCACGGCTGGTGTGGAAGGTGGCAGACGAGACGGCCGGCACCACCATCAGCCCGACACCGGCCTGCTGAGCCCGCGCGATCACCTCGACGCGGTCAGCATCAAACTCGGGCGCATCCAGATGACAGTGCGTGTCGATCCACATGCCCTGCCCTCTATGGATGATCAGTCCGCGAATCGCCCGTTGACCAGGCGATGGCGTTGCGCACAGCGTTCGGCCAAAGCCGAATCGTGCGTAACCATGATGACGGCCGTGCCCTGATCAGCTGCCAGTTGCAGCATCAGGTCAAACACGATGTCAGCCGTATTGCGGTCGAGGTTGCCTGTTGGCTCGTCGGCCAGGATGCAAGCGGGTTGGGTGACCAGGGCGCGCGCCACGGCCACACGCTGGCGCTCACCGCCCGACAACTCGGACGGGCGATGCTCGACCCGATTGAGCAAGCCGACCCGATCCAGCCAGCCACGCGCCTGCTCGCGCGCCTGCTCTTGCGGCATGCGGCGAATCATCAAAGGCATGGCCACGTTGTCCAGCGCCGTGAACTCGGGCAGCAGGTGATGGAACTGGTAGATGAAGCCCAGATGCTGATTGCGCCAGGCGCCTTGCTCTGCCGCGTTCATCGCGCTCAGATCCTTGCCCATCAGACGAACACGGCCACTGGTGGGCGAGTCCAGCCCGCCCAGCAGATGCAGCATCGTGCTTTTACCCGAGCCCGAAGCGCCCACGATGGCCACGGTCTCACCACGCGTCACGCGCAGGTCCACCCCCTGCAGGATGCTCACATCCAGCGGGCCTTCGTGGAACCGCTTCACCAGCCCTTGGGCTTCCAGAATCAAGGCGTCAGTCATGCCGATCAGATGTGGAGCAACCACACAAGGATGTTCTTGGCGATGAAGCCGATCATGCCAAAGCCCAGCACCAGAAACAGCATGAAGGTGCCGAACTTGCCTGCCTTGGACTCTCGCGCCAACTGAAAGATGATGAAGAACATGTAGAGGATGAAGCCGCCCACACCGACGGTCAGCCCCAATTGAGCAATCTGCTCTTCGTTAAGACCAAACATATCAAACCGTTTCCCTGCCTGTTTCGCGAACCACCAGATCGCGGTACGCATGCCAGGTGGCATGGCCCAGAACAGGTATCACCAGAATCAAACCAAACATCATGGTGCACAGCCCCAACAGGCTCAGCGACATCACGATCGCCGCCCAGGTGCTCATGCAAATCGGGTTGGCCATCACCGCACGCCAACTGGTCAGCACCGCACGGGGCACGCTCACCTGGCGGTCCACCAGCAATGGAATAGCCACGACGCTGGACGCAAAGACCGGCGCGGCCATCACGCCGCCAACAAGCAGCCAGATCTCGAAAAAGCCAGGGTTGGGCGACATCACCACACGCAACAGAAAATCGGTTGGCGTGGTCACCGCAGGCTTGACGCCCAATGTGATCAGCGCGGCAGAGGTCATCACCCAACCGGTGCCCAGCGCCGTCAGCAAGATGCCGAACTTGACCAATCGACGATCCATGGACGACCACACGGCCCACACAGCCTCGAAGCCCGCGGGTTCGTTGCGCAACAGGGCGCGGCTGACGGCATACAGCCCGGTAGACAAGATGGGCGCCACCATCAGGAAGCCCGACATGGCACCGGCCAGGATCCAGAAACGATCCCAGGCCAGCATGAGCAACAGGCCACCGAATGCGCCCATGAGCACACCGTGAACCAGCCCCACCAAGGGCGCGTCCATGAAGTCACTCCACCCCCGGGCCAACCAGATGAAAGTACGCAAGGAGTGCACCTTGCGAACACGCAGCGGACGGTCTTGAGCAGGCAGGATGTCACTCATATCGCAAGGCCTCGGCAGGTTGAACACGGCTGGCGCGCCAGCTGGGGTACAGCGTGGCAGCCAGGGACAGCACCAGTGAAATCAGCCCGATGGGGATGATGTCACCCCACTGCGGATCGGATGGCATCTTCGAGATCAGGTAGATGCTGCCAGGCAGAAAGCTCACGCCCAGCAAGTGCTCGATGAAGGGCACGATGACATCGAGGTTGAAGGCCACCAGCAGGCCCAGCCCCAGGCCGCCCAAAGTGCCCAGCACGCCCGACATGGCACCCTGCACCATGAAGATCCCCATGATGGAACGCGGGCTGGCGCCCAGGGTGCGCAAGATCGCGATGTCAGCCCGCTTGTCCGTCACGGTCATCACGAGTGTGGACACCAGATTGAAAGCCGCCACGGCCACGATCAGCGTCAGGATGATGAACATCATGCGCTTTTCCACCTGAACGGCATCAAACCAGGCGCGGTTGGTGTGCGTCCAGTCGCGCACGACCACATCGGCGCCCAATGATTCAGCCAGCTCGTTGCCCACACGGCGCGCCAGTTGCGAATCCTTGAGCTTGAGCTGCACGCCCGTCACGCCACCCGTGCGAAACAGCTTGGCGGCATCGTCGGCATGCATCAACACCAGGCTGCTGTCGTATTCATAGTGCCCGGCATTGAAGACGCCAACCACGGTCACCTGCTTGAGGCGCGGCACCACACCTGCCGGGGTCACCTGCCCGCTGGGTGCCACCACCGTGAGCTGATCGCCTTCACGCACGCCCAGGCTGCGCGCCATTTCGACACCGATGAGCACGCCCCAACTACCGGGCGTCAGGCGCGCGAACGTGTCTTTCAGGCTCGCGGCCAGCGGGGTCACCGCCACTTCTTCAGCCGGCACCACACCGCGCACCATGGCGCCACGCATGTCATCGCCCCGCGCGATCAGCGCCTGAGCCGGGATGAAGGGGGCCGCGCCAATCACCGCCGGGTTGCGACGAGCCTGCTCGGCCAGCACATGCCAGTCAGCCAGGGCGCCGCCACGGGCGTCATACAACTCGATGTGGGCGACCACGGACAGCATGCGGTCGCGCACTTCCTTCTGGAAGCCGTTCATCACCGACAGCACGATGATCAGCGCCGCCACACCCAGCGTGATCCCGAGGATGGACACCCCGGAAATGAAAGAAATGAAGCCGTTGCGTCGGGTCGTACGGCTGGCGCGGGTGTAACGCCACCCGATTCGCCACTCAAAAGGCAGATTCATGATGTGGGGAGTGTACCCACTTGATAATCACGCTCTGAACCAGATCAAGCCTGTTTACTGTGTCATCCACGCTCATCACCCACTGGATCGTGCCTTTTGCCTCCAGCCTGTCCGAACCTTGCCAGCAGGCCCTGCCCCGGCTGGCGGCCGAGCATGCACTGCCCCATCTGCGTCGTTTGCTGAGCCGCATGCAGGAAACAGGGCGCCTAGAAGGCGATGAATACGCCCTGTCCATGCCGCACGAACGTGTGCTGGCCCGCAGCATGGGCTGGCCAGATGCGGATGGCCTCATGCCCTGGGCCACCTGGTGGGCCGCGCAAGACGGCGTGACGCTGGATCCGCAGCAGACATGGGGCATGCTCAGCCCCGGCCACTGGCTGATGGGTCGCGACCACCTCACCTTGCTCGATCCGGCCACACTGGGCTTGAGCGAGACCGAATCCCGCACCGTGTTCGAGGCGATCCGCCCCTTGTTCGAAGAAGATGGCTGGACGCTGCTGTGGGGTTCGGCCCAACGCTGGTATGCCGCCCACCCATCACTGGCTGGCCTGCCGACCGCCTCACTGGACCGTGTCATCGGCCGTAACCCGGACCTGTGGCTGACCGATCACGCTGAAGCACGCATGGTGCGCCGCCTGCAGAGCGAAGTGCAGATGCTGCTCTACCAGCATCCCGTCAACGATGCCCGTGAGGCACAAGGCCTGGCCACGGTCAACTCCTTCTGGCTGAGCGGCTGCGGCACGCCACCTGCACGTACGCGTCAACCTGACGAAGTCATGCTGGTCAATGATCTGCGCGCGCCCATGCTGGCAGATGACATGCCCGCCTGGCTGGAGGCCTGGGCGCATCTGGATGCCACCGTGCTGAAATCCATCTGTGACGCACTGGATGCAGGTCAGCCCATCCAGCTCACGCTGTGTGGCGAGCGGCATGCAGTCACCCTGGCCCGCGTGGCGCCCGCCAGCCTGAGCGCCAGACTGTGGCAATCTGCGAAACGCCTGACATCATCCGGTGGTGGCCACGACCCCTTGGCCCTGCTCAACAGCCTGTAAGGCTTGCCTCATGAAAATCATTCCCCGCGAGGTCCCTCCCCGTGCCACCTGGACCCTGGAACAAGCTGGCGTCCACCCTCTGCTGGCCCGGCTGTTTGCATCCCGTGGCATCCGCACGGCCGAAGAGTTGGACGACAGCCCGGCCCGCCTGCTCTCGCCCGCCGATCTGAAAGGTGCGGCACAAGCTGCGCAACTGCTGGCTGATGCCATCCAGGCTGGCCAACGCATCTGCATCGTGGCCGACTATGACTGTGACGGCGCCACCGCCTGTGCCACAGGCTTGCGCGGCCTGCAGATGCTGGGCGCTACGCCGGGGCAAGTCAGCTACGTGGTCCCGGATCGTGCCGTGCACGGCTATGGCCTGACGCCCCCCATCGTGGACATGGTCCAAGCCAAGCACGCCGATGTGCTCATGACCGTGGACAACGGCATGGCCAGCCACGAGGCCGTCAAGCGTGCCCGAGACCAGGGTATCAAGGTCATCATCACCGACCACCATTTGCCCGTGGTGCTGGACGATGGCCAGGTCAGCCTGCCCGATGCCGATGTGATCGTGAATCCCAATCAGCCCGGCTGCACCTTCGCCAGCAAGGCGCTGGTCGGCGTAGGCGTGATGTTTTACGTGCTGCTGGCCCTGCGCGCCGAATTGCGCCAACGCGGCGTGTTCGATGCCAGCAACCAGCCCCGCATCGACAACCTGCTGGATCTGGTCGCCCTGGGCACCATCGCCGATGTGGGCAGGCTCGATGACAACAATCGGCGCCTGGTCGCGCAAGGCCTCAAGCGCATCCGCACCGGGCGCATGCAACCGGGCATCGCCGCGCTGTTTGCAGCCGCTGGCCGTGACCCGAAAAAGGCCACCAGCCAGGATTTCGGCTTTGCGCTGGGCCCCCGCGTGAACGCCGCCGGACGGCTGGCCGAAATGGGCCTGGGCATCGAATGCCTGAGCACCGATGACGCCACCCGCGCCGACGCCCTGGCCCGCCAGCTCGACGCCATCAACCGCGAGCGCCGAGAGCTGGAATCCGGCATGCGCGAACAGGCCGAACAACTGCTGGAAAGCCTGATGCCGGAGGACGAGCCGCCCCCAGCCGTGACCATCTACGATCCGGACTTCCATGAAGGCGTGGTCGGCATCGTGGCCTCGCGCCTGAAAGACCGCCTGCATCGCCCCACGTTCGTGTTCGCCTTGGGGCAGGACGGCATGCTCAAGGGCTCAGGCCGATCCATCCCCGGCTTCCACCTGCGTGACGCGCTGGATGTGGTCAGCAAACGCCACCCCGGCCTGCTCAAGCGTTTTGGCGGGCACGCCATGGCGGCGGGCTGCACCATTGCCGAAGAAGATGTAGACACCTTCGAGACCGAACTGGTCCGCATCGCGCAGGAAGGACTGGACCCCAGCCTGCTGCTGCGCCAGATCAGCACAGATGGCCCACTGGATGCGCAGTGGTTCACGCCTGAGGCCGTAGCCGAACTCGACAAAGCTGTCTGGGGCCCGGGTTTTGATGCGCCGGTTTTCAGCGATCAGGCGGAAGTACTGGGCCAGCGCCTTGTAGGTGAACGCCACCTCAAACTCAGCCTGCGGGTACAAGGCCAGGTGCGCGATGGCATCTGGTTCGGGCATACGGATCCGCTGCCGGCCAAAACACAACTGGCTTACCGCGTCAGCCTGGACGAGTTCCAGGGACGTCAGCGTGTTCAGATCGTGGTGGAAGCCGCCGTCGATCCCGCCTGACCCTGCGTGAGGGCCGAAGGGCTGCTCACGCAAGACTCAACGGTAGGCGTTGAGCGCCTTGGCCACGGGGGAGGCCCCCAGATTGCCGTAAGTGCTGTTTTCCTCACCCGGAAACAGCACCTTGAGCGTGCGATCAATGGTGGCATTGGCACGGTGGACCGCCACCTGCTGCGCCAACAAGCGGCTTTGCGCCAGCTTCAGACGCGAACGCAGAGCCTCGTCCAGCGGGCGCAAGCCAGCCTGCTCGGCCTTGCGAAACGCCACCAGCGACTCGGCCAGTGTGCGTTGCAACTGCTGCGATTGATGCGTGATGAGGTCGCCATCACTGGCAGCGAAAGCCTTGTCCAGCGCGGACAGACAGGCCTCGATGTCCGCCACATGGGCGCCCATCTCGGCAGACACGTCTTCCCGGCTAGGACTCAGCTGCGCCATCTTCAACCTCAGCCCTGCTTGCCTTGCAGCAGTTCCTTGGCATTGCCGATCAGCTTGTCGGCGATGACTTCGGGGTTGATCTTGTAGGTGCCGTTGTCGATGGACTCCTTGACGCTGGACACCTTGTCCGCATCAAAAGTGCCATCTGCAGCGGAAATCAAGCCAGAGGCGACAGTCGACAAAGTGACTTTCGAACTCTCGCTGACGCCGCCGGAAGACGAGGACGTCTTCCCTGTACTGGCGCCCTCGGTACGGGGGCTGACGCCGCCTACCGCTTTATCTAAAGGGTTGCCGATCTTCATGATGTACTCCTTGATCCCGGCTGAAACCGAGTGGTCACATCCGCGATATCGACGCGGGCCTGACCGACTTTAATGCCAAACACCCCAAACCCCCTAGGCAGGGGGGACGAATTGGCAAGAAACTGTTTCACAGAGACAACTCCACTTGCCGATCTCCCACCGGGTGTCCACAAACTACCCGACCGTTATCGGTGCGAATCCGGGCACATTGACCCTCATCCCCGGGGGATAGCGCCGTACCTTCTGCTGCAATCTGAAAACCCGCGCCGCGCACCGTCAGGCGAACCGGATCACCAGCAAGGAACCAACGGCGCGCCTTCACATCATCGTGATGAATGGCCTGGCCGGGTTCGATCCCGCGGATCACCGAGCGACCCAGCAGATCGGTCACCCGCATGACGGCAGGCGAGGTCTTTTCTGCCAGATCGACTTCCGCGACGCGCAGGTCGCCAGCTTCAATGGGATTGCCCGGACGCAGCGGCACGGCGGCCACCAGCGCCTGCCCCCATACCTTGACCGTCACCGGCCAGAAGACGTTCCAGCGCACAGGGCCCTGCTCACAGCGCAGGCCGACACGGGTCTTGCCCCACATCTGAACGCCCTCGGGCATATAGGTTTTGACCTTGTCGCACGGCGCCAGCTTCAGGCGAGGATCCAGTTGACCCAGGGTCACCTCAACGCGCCAGGCCTTTTTTTGCATAGCGGCATCACTGCTGTTGCCCTGAGGCAAGGCCTGCTGCTTGAGCAAGGTCTCCACCTGCGTTTGAAGGCCAGGCAAGTCCGCCGTCTGAGCATGGGCGGCAGAGGCCCCCAGCGCCGCCAGGGCACACAGCCCGGTCCACAGCAATGCGCTGAGCCCGGCCACCAGGAACTGGACAGGAGCCAATCCGATGTCGGTATGCAGGCGCGCGGTGGATTCAAAAGGCGTTTTCATGGTGACTTGACTGTACGAAGCGCGCCCTCTCTGCAAGGACAGGAAATGAAGGCTGATTCGACCGCTTATTCGGCTCATGTTTTGACGCCACCCGATCAACATCCCAGACAAGCTGCCTCGTCGTGCACCTCCCGCAGAGACCACCCGGCGATCCAGGCAGCTCGCAGTGAACAGCCCCGGAGGGCCCAGACCATGTTGAACCGATTGACCGACTCCTTGAACTTCCAGTCCGAAGCGCTTGCGCTGCGGTCGGAACGCCAGCGCCTGATCGCCAGCAACATCGCCAACGCGGACACCCCCGGCTACGTCGCTCGCGACTTTGATTTCGCGACCGCTCTGCGCCAGGCCACGGGCGAAGCCTCCACAGGCAACGCCAACTTGCAGACCCCCAAGCTGACCATGGCAGCTTCTTCGTCAGGTCACCTCAATCGCAACGGCCAGCCCGCCGGCAGCCGCGAGCAACCTGACATGAACTACGCCCTTTCCTCCCAGACCAACCTCGACAGCAACACCGTCGACATGGACCGCGAACGGGCCAACTTCGCCGACAACACCGTGCGCTACGAAGCCACGCTGCGTTTCATCAACGCGCAGGTGCGCACGCTGAACACGGCGATCACCGGTCAGTAAGGAGATCATCATGTCGATGTTCAAGATCTTCAACGTGGCAGGCAGCGCGGTCAGCGCGCAATCGCAACGCCTCAATGTGGTGGCCTCCAACCTGGCCAACGCCGATACCGTGGCCGGCCCCGATCGCGCCGCCTACAAGGCACGCCAGGTCGTGTTCACCACCACGCCGATGGGCGAAGTCGGCACCGCTGGCGTCACCGTCAGCCAGGTCACCGAAGACTCCAGCCCAGGCCGCCGCGTGCACGATCCCAAGCACCCGCAGGCCGATGCGGACGGCTATGTCACGTACAGCAACGTCAACCCCGTGGAAGAGATGGTCAACATGATCTCGGCTTCCCGGTCCTACCAGAACAACATCGAGGTCATGAACACGGCGAAGACCCTGCTCATGAAGACCCTGCAAATGGGCCAAGGCGGTTGATCACCAACCGAACACGCCAACTGACTGAACAGGACGCCGCATGACCACCGTCACCAACAACACCGCCACTTCTTCCACCTCATCCACGTCGTCGAGCACCACGTCGACAACGGGCGCGAACAGCATGACCGAAGCATCAGATCGCTTCCTCAAGCTGTTGGTGACCCAGATGCAAAACCAGGATCCGCTCAACCCGGCGGACAACTCGCAGATCACCAGCCAGATGGCCCAGATCAATACCGTGACCGGCATCGACAAGCTGAACACGACGATGACCAGCTTTAGCACCAATATGACTCAGATGCAAATGCTGCAAGGCGCCAGCCTGGTCGGCCATCAAGTCGTCATGAATGGCAACCAGCTCTTTGTTGGATCTGACGGCAAGACATCAGCTGGCTACAACCTAGCCGGGGCCGCAACCACTGTACAGATCGATATCCTGGACGCCGCCGGCAACAAACTCGACACCATCTCGCAAAGCGGCGTGGCCGCTGGAGATCAAGGGTTCCAATGGACCCCACCCTCAGGAACCAGTACTAACGGACTCACCTTCAAGGTGACCGCGACAGGGGGGAACGGCAAGGCCATTACCGCCACACCACTCATGAGTGATCTGGTCGATGCCGTCAGCGCCAGCAACGGCACATTGAACCTTGAATTGCGCAATGCAGGCACCACGGCTTACAGCAAGATCAAGTCCGTTTCCTGAATGCATCGACAGACCCTCACGCCACATTTCAACACGCCACAGCAGTAACGCCGAAAGGACATCATCATGGGTTTCCAACAAGGTCTATCCGGTCTGAACATCTCCAGCAAAAACCTGGAGGTGATCGGCAACAACGTGGCCAATGCCAACACCTACGGCGCGAAGTCCTCTCGTGCCGAGTTTGCCGATATGTATGCGGCATCCCTGGGCGGCGGCGGCAGCAACGGCATCGGCATCGGCGCGCGCGTCGCGTCAGTTGCGCAGCAGTTCACACAAGGCAACATCACCACCACATCCAACAACCTGGATTTGGCCATCAATGGCCGCGGTTTCTTTGCCTTGACCACGCCACAAGGTGAAACGGTCTACTCTCGAAATGGCCAGTTCAAGCGCGATTCAGATGGCTACATCATCAACAACGAAAAGCATCAACTGCTGGGACAGGCATTGGACGCTACGGGTGCACCGTCGGGCCCATCGGGTACGGCCATTCAACTCACCAATGACAGCTCTCCTCCGTTGAAGGCCAGCGCGATCTCGATGACAGCCAATCTGGACGCTCGCGCCAGTATCCTGGGAACGAAAGACGCCAGCGGCACGCTCACCATCACCCCCATCGATTTCACCAACGCCAAGTCCTACAACTTCGTCACCTCCCAGACGGCCTATGGCGACAACGGTGCCCCCATCGCACTGAACTACTACTTCAAAAAGATTGCAGACCCAACGGCAGGTGACGCCACTCAGACACCACCAACGCCGGGAACTGGTAGCCAATATGAGATCTACCTCAGCGCAGACGGCAACACCAATGCGGCATCGGTACAAGTTGACAGCAACGGTCTGCCTACACCAATTGGCACCTTTACCTTCAATGCGGATGGCACCGCCCCAGCGGATGCCAAATTCACCATCGCATCCATCCCCGGAGGCAAGAACGGTCAGCCCTTGACGGGTGTCTCGCTCGACCTGTCAACAGCCACCGAATACTCGGCCACCAATTCCGTGACCGACCTGAAAGGCGGCGGTTACGGCCAGGGCAATCTGTCGGACTTCGTGATCGAAACAGACGGCACGGTAACGGCGCGCTACACCAACGGCCAATCCAAGGCGATTGCCCGCGTTCAATTGGCTGACTTCAAGAACCTCAATGGACTGGAGCCGGTGGGTGGCAACGAATGGAAAGCCACGGCGACGTCAGGCGACCCACTGCCCCTGGGCGCGCCTGGCAGTGGCGTGTATGGCCTGCTGCAATCAGGCGCACTGGAAGAATCCAATGTGGACCTGACAGGCGAGCTGGTCAACATGATCGTGGCCCAACGTGCTTACCAAGCCAACGCCCAGACCATCAAGGCAGAAGACCAGGTCCAGCAGACCCTGGTGAACCTGCGTTGATGAGCGGCGCGACTGACAGACATCAGGAGTAAGACATGGACCGCATGATCTACCTGAGCATGGCTGGCGCCAAAATGAACATGCAGCGTCAGGACGTGCTGTCCAACAACCTGGCCAACGTCAGCACCACTGGCTTTCGAGCAGAGATGGAAGCTGTGCGCGCCGTGCCTGTGCGAGGCGATGGCGCCAGCACACGCGTCTACTCGCTGGAAACCACGGTGGGCTACGACGACAGCGCCGGCCCCATCACCTTCACGGGTCGTTCGCTGGATGTCGCCGCGCAAGGCAAGACCTGGATGGCCGTGCAGGCACTCGATGGCACCGAGGCCTACACCCGTTCCGGCTCGTTTGCCGTCAACTCGGAGGGCACGCTGGTCACGCACAGCGGCCTGCCCGTCATGGGCGATGGCGGCCCGATCACCATTCCGGCTGGGGCTGAACCCAGCATCGCGCCAGACGGTACCGTCAGCGCCAAGGCACTCAATGGCAAGACCACAGGTGTCGGCAAGCTCAAGCTGGTCACACCTCAGGACAAGTTGATCCGCGGCGAAGACGGTCTGTTCCGTTCGTCAGACGGCGGCGAACTGCCCGTGGATGCCACCGCCCGCGTGCAAGACGGCTCTCTGGAAGGCTCCAACGTGAACCCCATCGAGACCATGGTGTCGATGATCGCGGCGTCCCGCCAGTTCGAGCAACAAATGAAGATGATGCAGACCGCCGAGTCTGACGAGAAGGCCGCAGCCCAGTTGCTGTCCGGCGGCTGATCACTGAATTGATTCGAGACGGCGCGCAGCGCCAAGGAGTACCGCCATGATGCGTTCACTGTGGGTATCGAAATCCGGCATGGAAGCCCAGCAAACCCAGCTGGATCACATTTCCCAGAACCTGGCCAACAGCGGCACCAACGGCTACAAGCAATCGCATGCGGTGTTCGAGGACCTGATGTACCAGAACCTGCGTCAAAGCGGTGCCAACAGCTCGGAGCAAACGCAGTTGCCAACTGGCCTGCAAGTGGGCCTGGGCGTGCGCGCCGTGGCCACCTCACGCCAGTTCACGCAAGGCACTCTCACCCAGACCTCCAACAACCTGGATCTGGCCGTTCAAGGCAAGGGCTTCTTCCAGATCACCATGCCTGATGGCACCACCGGCTACACCCGTGATGGCGCCTTCCAGATGGACGCGCAAGGTCAACTGGTGACCAACAACGGCTACCTGGTTCAGCCCGGCATCACCGTACCGGCCAATGCCACCAACCTGACCATCGGTCAGGACGGCACGGTCACGGCGACGATCCCAGGCCAGGTGGCGCCTCAGAACCTCGGGCAGATTCAATTGGCCTCGTTCGTGAATCCGGCCGGCCTTGAGCCCAAGGGGCAGAACCTGTTTGCAGAGACATCCGCTTCGGGTGCGCCTCAGACCGGTGCACCCACGGTACAAGGCATGGGCACTCTGTCTCAAGGTTTTGTCGAGTCGTCCAACGTGAACGTGGTGCAAGAACTGGTCACCATGATCCAGACGCAACGCGCCTACGAACTGAACTCCAAGGCGATCCAGACCTCAGATCAGATGCTGCAAAAGCTCGGCCAGATGTGATGCAAAGGCTGCACCAGATGTTGCGTAGATACCTGTCCCTCGTCTGCCTGCCGGCGCTGCTGGCCGGCTGCGTCACCACGGCACCCAAGGTGGACGTGGCTGAGCCCACGCAGGCACGTCCATCTGCAGCCGCATACGCCCCCATCAACAACGGTGCGATCTTCCAGGCTGGTGGCTACCGTCCGCTGTACGAGACGCATCGCGCCCGCATGGTCGGCGACATCATCACCGTCAACATCAGCGAAGCGGTTTCGGCCAAACAGGAAACCACCAGCTCGATCGAGAAAAAGGGCAGCGTCAGCAGCAACATCACGGCCGTCCCAATGGTCAGGCTGGATCAGCTCGCCAAACTGGGCGCAGCCGGCTCTTCAGACAACAAGTTTGACGGCTCCGGCAGCACCGCCGCCACAGGCAATTTCACCGGCACCATCACGGCCACTGTGATCGAGGTCTTGCCCAACGGGCACCTGATCGTGGCGGGTGAAAAGCAGATCGGCGTGGCCAAGAACGTGGACGTGCTGCGTTTCTCTGGCCAGGTCGATCCGGCCAGCATCCAGCCTGGCAACACGGTCTTGTCCAGTCAGATCGCCAACGTGCGCATCGAGCACATGGGCAGGGGCGCGCAGCAGGATGCGCAGGGAATAGGCTGGCTTGCCCGCTTCTTTTTGAGCATTACGCCGTTCTAAAGATCTGGAGAATGAAGCCGAACCCCTCAAGGATTTCGGCCTCATGGACATCTCGGATCGCCTCCTCAAACTGCTGATCGGCCTGACCTTTCTGGCAGCCTCCGCGGCACTGTGGTGGCCGGTGGATGCCAAGGCCGTGCGCCTCAAGGAAATCGCCGCCGTTCAAGGCGTGCGCGCCAACCAGTTGATGGGCTACGGCCTGGTCGTGGGCCTGGATGGCACTGGCGACCAGACCACGCAATCGCCCTTCACCGCGCAGAGCCTCAACGCCATGCTGCAGCAGATGGGCATCACGGTGCCCGCTGGGGTGAGCATGCAGGTCAAGAACGTGGCCGCCGTGATGGTGACCGCTTCCCTGCCCCCCTTCGCACAACCCGGCCAGGCCATGGACGTGACCGTCTCGTCGCTGGGCAATGCCAAATCGCTGCGCGGCGGCACGCTGATCGCCACACCGCTCAAGGGCGCTGACGGCCAGATCTATGGCATGGCGCAAGGCAATGTGGTCATCGTCGGGGCCGGTGCCACGGCTGGTGGCGCCAAGGTTCAGATCAACCAGCTCAACGCAGGCCGCATCCCCTCGGGTGCCACGGTCGAACGCAGCGTGCCCACGCCCTGGACGCAAAGCAGCACCATCCAGTACGACCTGCAATCTGACGACTTCAATACCGCCCGCGAAGTGGCCAACGCCATCAACAAGAGCAAGGGCAATGGCACGGCAGAAGCCATCAACGGACGCACGGTCAACGTCAACTTGCCCACGCAACCGGGCGAACGCGTGGCCTTCATGGCTGATCTGGAAAATCTGAACATCGACAAGGCCAAGCCAGCGGCACGTGTGGTGATCAATTCGCGTACCGGTTCTGTGGTGCTCAACGAGGCTGTGACCATTGGCCCCTGTGCCGTGGCGCACGGCAACCTGTCGGTCACGATCAGTTCGACGCCGGTCATCAGTCAGCCCAGCCCGATGTCGCAAGGCCAGACTGTCTCCGCAGAAAAGAACGACATCCGCATCAACCAGGAACCTGGTCTGCTGATCCAGCTGCCCAATGGCACCAAACTCACTGACGTCGTCAAGGCCTTGAATGCCCTTGGCGCCAACCCGCAGGACCTGCTGGCCATCCTGCAGGCTATGAAGGCGGCCGGCGCACTCCAAGCTGAGCTGGAGGTGATCTGATGAGCCTGAACCCTTCTTCCAACAACCGCCCCACCAACGGGCTGACGCTGGACCTGCGTTCCCTGGACAGCCTCAAGGCCACGTCCGGCAAGGACGCCAAGGCCGGCATCAAAGACACGGCCAAACAACTCGAAGGCCTGTTCATGCAGGAGCTGGTCAAGAGCATGCGCTCAACCACCATGAACAGCGGCATGATGGACAACTCGGCCACCGAGATGGGCACCAACATGCTTGACACGCAATTGGCCAACCAGATGACCGGCCTGCCCGGCGGATTGAGCGACCTGATCACCAAGCAGTTGGAGCGCCAGTTGGGCGTCGCGGGCAAGGATGCCAAGGCGAGCCCGCTCAAAGGGCTGGGCGACATGAGCATGAGCCGCATGAGCGACTACCAGACTGACAGCACGACCGGCAGCACCTCATCCACCGGCACTGCGGACGCGGCGAAGGACGACAAACACCTGAGCGCATCTGAAAAATTCGTCCGCAAGCACGCGTCGGCCGCACAAGCAGCAGAACAGGCCACCGGCATCCCCGCCTCCAACATCCTGGGACAGGCGGCATTGGAATCCGGCTGGGGCAAGCACGAGATCCGCATGAAGGATGGCACGCCAAGCCACAACCTGTTTGGCATCAAAGCCACGTCCAACTGGACGGGCAAGGTCGCCGAGGTCACCACCACCGAATACATCGGCGGCGTGGCGCGCAAAGTCACCGCCAAATTCCGTGCGTATGACTCTTACGAAGAAGCTTTCAAGGACCACGCCAAACTGCTCAGTCAGAGCCCACGATACAGTCAAACTGTCGCTCAAGCTGACACGGCGAAAGGCTTTGCAAAAGGTTTGCAAAAGGCTGGCTACGCCACGGATCCCGCCTATGCCGACAAGCTGACCAAAGTGATCAACACCACCTTGCGTCTGCAAAAGACCGTCACCTGACGGCCTGACAGGAGTACACCATGGGCGCAGGCATCTTTTCTATTGGCAAGTCGGCCATGTCGGCGACGCAGGCCATGCTGGACACGGTCTCGCACAACATCAGTAATGTCAACACACCAGGCTATTCACGCCAGGAAGTTGAACTGTCTACTGAATCGGGCATGTTCACTGGCGCCGGCTTCTACGGGCGTGGCGTCAAGGTGGTCACAGTTAACCGCGACACCAATGACTTCCTGGTCAAAGAGCTCAATGTCAACACTGCCCAATCCTCCGCAGATCAGACCCGATTGGACAAGCTCAAGCAACTGGAAAGTGTGCTGCCTACCGGCACAAATGGGCTTGGCTACGCCGCCAATCAGGTACTCAATGCCTTCGTTGACGTAGCCAACCAACCCCAGGACGTATCGGCACGACAAGTCGTCCTAGCCAGAGCACAAGACTGGACGAGCCGCATGAACACGGCTGGCAAGCAGATGAGCGACCTGCAAGCTGGTGTGTTGTCTGACATGGGGACCACCGTCGCACAGATCAACTCCCTGACGTCCCAGATTGCTGCAGTCAACCAGAACATCGCCAAGTTCACCGGCTCAGGGCAGGCGCCCAACGACTTGCTTGATCAGCGCGATCAATTGATCAAGCAACTCAACGGACAAGTACAGGTCAACACTGTTGCTGCAGATGACGGCACGACCAGTGTATTCATGGCTGGCGGCCAGTTGCTGGTGCTGAGCAACCAGGCGCAAACCTTGTCTGTTGTCAGAGACGCCACCGACAACACGCTGGGCCGTGTGGCCCTGCAAACCAATGGCACCAACCGCGTTCTGGACAGCTCGCAAATCACCGGCGGCGCCTTGTATGGACTACAGCAATTTCAAGACAACGATCTGGCGCAAACCAAGGCCCAACTCAACACCTTTTGCGCCAATTTTGCAGATGCACTCAATGCGCAACAAGCGCTGGGAGCGGATCTGAACGGTACGCTGCAGACAAGCTTTGACTCGGCGGGCAACCCAGTGAGCAACCCGATGTTCACGAATACGGGCGATGCGGCTTCCGTCACTCTGGCACTGGCATCGCCCAAAGGACTGGCGGCAGCCTCCCCCTTGTCTGCAACGGCAGCCGTGACGAACCAAGGCACAGCCACAATTGATTCGTTGGTCATGGCTCGCGCCCTCCCCACGACCAATGCGTTGGATGCGGCAACGTCACTGCCCACGACCACATCGCCGCTGACCGTGGTCTTTGAGACGGATCCCAGCGATTCGACAAAACTGATCTACCGATTCACCGACAGCACAGGTGCCCCCTATAAGGACACCACGCCACCACGAAGCTGGACGGCTGGATCGCCGATCAATGATCAAGACCCTAACAGCACGCCTGCAGCAGCCTTGTTCAATCTGAGCATCAAGGGCGTACCGAAGGCGGGAGACAGTATTCAGATCTCCCGAACCAACTACCCGGCCGCCAACAATGGCAACGCCATGGCCATGATGGGTCTGCGGGACAAGGCCATTGTCTCTTTAGATGGCACATCCAACACAACCGTGACGGATGCCTACTCGCAGATGATTGGCAACCTGGGCGTGATGGTCCAGGGCGGACAGACCGCTGCGGACATCTCAAAGACCTTGACCACAAACGCCCAACAGACACTTGCCAGCACGGCCGGCGTCAACCTGGACGAAGAGGCGGCCAAGCTCATTCAGTACCAACAAAGCTATCAGGCGGCAGCCAAGGTACTGCAGATCGCTCAATCGTTGTTCGCCACATTGCTGCAAACTGCCCAGCAATAAGGAGACTGATCATGCGTATTGCCACCGCTTATGCGTTCTCGCAAACGATCAACAACCTGCAGGATCGCCAGCAAAATCTGGCCACGTCCCAACAGCAACTGACATCGGGAAAACGAGTCAACTACGCCAGCGACGACCCTACTGCCGCCGCCCGCGCAGAGCGCGCGTTAGCCCAAATCTCGAGAACAGAAGCCAATCAGCGAACCCTGGATGCCAGTCGCAATGTCATGAACATTGCGGAAACGTCGCTTGGCACAGCCACCGACTTGCTACAAAGTGCACGAGAAAGCATGGTCGCCGCCGGCAATGGCAGCTACTCAGACAGCGACCGTCAAGCCCTGGTCGCCAAGCTCAAGGACATTCGCAATCAACTGCTGACAGTAGCCAATACTTCGGATGGCGGCGGAGGTTATGTATTCGGTGGACAAGGCTCATCGTCCCCACCGTTTGTGGACACGACTGCCGGCGTGGTATTCCAAGGGCAATCCGGTGAATCGCTGGCGTCGCAGGATGATCACCTGAACCTGACGGTAGACGGCCAGCAAGTCTGGCTGCGAGGCAAGTCAGGAAACGGTGTATTCAATACGGCGCAAGGCACAAACGCCATCTCAAATCAAGCAAATAGTGGCACCGGCTGGATCAGCTCAGGTACGGTCGCGACGCCCAGTCAATTGCCCTACCCTGCAAATCCCTCCCCAACCTACTCTTTGGCGTTCCACGTCGCAGGCAGCACGACCACCTATGACGTACTGGAAGATGGCAACGCCATTGCGACAGGACAGCCCTACACCAGTGGACAACAAATCGCCATACCTGGCAAAGGTATGGCCGTAGCCGTGGCCGGCGCCCCCGCCGATGGAGACTCGTTCAACATCACCGGCGCGCAAAACAACCTCAACATCTTCACCAGCCTGGACAAGACCATTGCAGCGCTACAAGCCACAAATCAGAAAGGTGGCGCTGTACAACAGGCGGTCAATACGGGCATGACAGAAGTCGATGCCGCCATGAGCAGCATCCAGGGTGCGCGCGCCGCTGTGGGGGAGCAACTCAATCGCATGGATGGCATCCAAACCCGCAATGACTCGCTCAAACTGGCCGCCCAAACAGAAAAGTCCAATGCAGAAGATCTGGACATGGTCGCGGCCGTTTCCAGCTTCCAGAACCAACAAACCGGCTATCAGGCTGCACTTCAAAGCTATGCCTCGGTGCAGAAACTGTCATTGTTCCAGTACATCAACGGATAACGTCAAGGGTAAAGGCAGGCTCCCCTCATGGATCACCCCATTCTCAGTCAGACCGCGTTGGCCTACTGCCCGGTCATCGATCGCAATCGCAGCGTCATTGCCACGCGCCTGTCGGTCTTCCCACTCAATCCCAACGCACAGCTCGACCCGCGCTCCTTGCTGGACGCGTTGGCCGAAGCGTGGCCCACAGGCGGCCCGCAACTGTGGCTCAACGTGGCCAACGAAGCCCTGCTGCGCGATCTGATCGTGGCCCAACCCGGCACGCACATCGTGGTGGAAGTCCCCGCCTTCATGGCTTGTGACGCCGTCAATGCGGATCCACTGTGCACGCTGCACGCCAACGGCAGCACCATGCTGCTCAAAGGCCGCCCATTGCAGGAGTTGTCGCGCGAGGTGCTGGCCTGCTTCAAGTACGCCATCGTGGACTTCGAAGAAGACCGCCGCGTTGATCAGACAACTGGCGGTGCAGGCGTAGCGCCTGAAGGCGTCCCCCGTCACATTGGTCATGTGTCGGCTGGCATCAGCAATGTGCCGGACATGGAAACCAGCTTCCGCCTGGGCGCATCAGCCGTATTGGGCTGGCCCATCGACGACGTCATCAAGGCCGGCAACAAGCCCGCCGATCAGCCCGCCCTGCAGGTCATCGTCATGCTGATCGATCAGGTCCACAAGCAAGACGACATCGAAGACCTCGAAGCCACGCTCAAGCGCGATCCGCCTCTGGCTTACAAGCTGATGCGCTACATCAACTCGCCGGCTTTTGGCCTGTCGGTGGAGATCAGCTCGTTCCGTCACGCCATCATGATCCTGGGCTACCAGCGCCTCAAGCGTTGGCTGGCCCTCCTGCTGGCCACCGCCAGCAAGGACCCGAACATGAAGCCGGTCATGTATGCGGCCGTTCGCCGTGGGCTGCTGATGGAAGAGCTCGCACGGATCAGCGGCGACGACGAGATGCGCAACGAGCTGTTCATCTGCGGCGTGTTCTCGCTGCTCGATCGCATGTTCCAGTTGCCTTTCAACGAGCTGCTCAAGACGATCCCGGTACCTGAGCGGGTCTACCAGGCACTGGCCGACAACACCGGCCCGTACGAGCCGTATTTCCGTCTGGTGCAAGCGATCGAGGGCAGCAGTGTCTATGACATCAAAGATGCCGCCGAAGCACTGATGATGAGTTTTGGAGACATCAACTCCGCCATCATCAAGGCCATGGCCAACGCATCGCAACTGGACTGAAACCCAGATGAAAGCCCGGGGATTTGCATAGTGTGAACTTGTTCACATGCGCCTCCCCCTCGGTTGCGGGTTAACCCTTTGCGAACTCA